>JBCDLV010000108.1:0-10017 GCA_038744895.1 Bacteroidota bacterium
CATCGTCGCCAGCAGGGCGACTGCGGTGAACACCCCGAAGGCGAAGGCATGGGTGTGAAGCGCGAAGACCAGGTGCTCGGCGTAGTACCACCCGCGGCGGATGTACAGCACCTTCAGGAGAAGGGCGAACACCGGCAGGATAAAGAACAAGACCGTGGGGACCCGGCCGATTGCGTCCCTCAGGAAAGCAAACCCGGCCGCATTTCGCTCCTCGGGCGTCTTGGCTCGCTCAAAATTCTGAACGGCGTCGGAGCGAGTGAGCCAGCCGGGAAGGTTCACATTGCCGACCCCTTCCGGGTAGATGCGTGAGCGTGCATCGCGGATGTCTGCCAAGAGCACCGTGCTGTCCGCGGGGAGCGCTTCCAGAATCGCGACCTCCAGGCCAAGGCGCTGCCTGTCCCGCTCGGCGCGACGCTCGACGCGGTCGAGATCGTCGATCTCATCCTCGACATCGTCCTCTGCATCCTCAAGGCGGTCCAGTTCGTCCTCGACTCGGTCGGCAACTTCGTCAGGGAGCGCGTCCGGCACGGCCCCGCTGGCGGCCTCTGGCGAGAGACCGGCACGGAGGCTGTCGGCGACCGCCCGCAGGGAATCGATGAGAGCCTGCTGGCGCAGAACGGACGCGGACGCTCCATTCAGTTGCTCCCGCACGGTCGCCAGGTGCTCCGCCACGATCACTGTCGAGTCCGGATCGGCGTCGCTGGTGGAGACGGACTCTCGGATCTGGCCAACAGGATCCAGCAGCGCCAGCAGGACAAAAAACAGAAGCGTGGACGAGAGGTAGACGCGCAGGGGACGCAGGTAGCGCCTCCGCTTTCCTGCGAGGTAAGCCGCCGTCAGCCGGCCGGGGCGAAACAACAGAGCCCCCAGCGTCCGCCAGACGCGCCCGTCGATGCCGAAGAACTCCGACACCGACTGCGCCATGAAGCGGTGCGCCGGAATGCGGAGTGGCTGGTCGCGCTGACCGCACGCAGAGCAGTAGTCGCCCGTGAGCGGCACGTCGCAGTTGGCACACGTCTCTCGACCCGACCTGGGCGTCGGGTCGCCGGGGTGCGGCTCCTCGGTATCCGAGAGCGCACCGGCAGCAATGGCATCGAGGTCGGACACGTCGTGGCAAGCGCGGCCTCTAAGTGTACGCCCAACGGTCCCGGCTCAGCCGAGGCCGACGCGCTCGAATGTGGACACGCGGGCCTCCTGGAACCTGCCAGCCGCGTTGTCGAACCGACGCTCAGACACAGAGAACTCGTCGGAGCCTACACGAATCCAGTTGTAGATGTTGACGCCCGCGTTATCGCCGCGGCCGCGGCTGGACGTCGCCGTACCCGCGCTGGCGACCACAATCCGATGTCGCCCCTCGTCGCCAGCGGGCGCCAGTTGGATCGGGGCCACGTGGCTCCTGTGGAGATGGCCACATAAGATGAGGTCCACGCGGGCACGATGGGCAGCATCGAGCGCACGGCTGGCACCCCTCGACACGTCGTGGGAGCCGAGCCCCTCCAGCCGCAGCAGGTGATGGTGGAGTGTCAGGATGCGAAAGGCCTCCTCCGGCTGGTCGCGGAAGAACGCGTTGATGGCATCGACATGGTCCGGCCGGATACGTCCTCCTTTGATGGTCCGCCCGTGCGCGGAGTTGAGGCCGAGAACGGCCAGCCCGGGCACCGCCACCGCTGGCGCCAGGTCGTCCGTGATGTGCTCGCGGAACCGCTTGTCTGGGCGCCAGAGGCGGTCGATGGGGTTGTGCCACCAGGCGCGGACATCGTGGTTACCGGGCACGACGAGGACCGGAGGGTCGAACGCGTCGAGCATCGCACGCGCCTGCTGGAACTGGGAGGTCCGCGCCCGCTGTGTCAGGTCTCCGGAGACCACGACGAGGTCCACCCCGCTGGCGTTGACCTCCGAGACGAGTGCTCCCACGATCCGATCGTCCGAGATCTTGCCGAAGTGGACGTCGCTCAGGTGCGCCAGCGTGCGTGGATAGGGCACCTGAGCGGCATCCTCTCGGGGCGGTGCCATCATGCCCTCCCCACAGCCTGGAGCATCGGCATCACACCAGCATCATGGCCGGTGCTTCGAGCATCGCCTTCACGTCTCCGAGGAAGGCCGCGCCTGTGGCGCCGTCCACCACGCGGTGATCGCACGAGAGCGTCAGAGTCATCACCTTGCCGGGCACGACGGCGTCTCCGTCCACGACAGGCACGTCGCGGATGGTTCCGATGGCCAGAATGCAGGCGTTGGGCGGGTTGATGATCGCCGTGAACTCCGCGATGCCGAACATGCCGAGGTTCGACGTGGTGAACGTGGAGCCGGAGTATTCGCTCGGGTCCAGCTTCCCGTCTCGGGCACGCCCCGCCAGCTCGCGCGTCTCGGCCGCGATCTGCGCCAGCCCCTTCTGGTTGGCATCGCGGATCACGGGCGTGATGAGCCCTTCGTCCATGGCCACCGCGATCGCGACGTGCGCGCCCTCGTGCTTCCGGATGACGCCTTCGTCTTCCAGGTAGCTGGCGTTGACCATCGGATGGCGCTTTAGAGCCGCCGCGCAGGCCTTCGTGATGAGGTCGTTGTAGGAGACCTTTGCGAGCCCCTGCGACTCGGTCAGCGCGTTGATCTCGGCGCGGAAGCCGATGGCCGTCCGCATGTCCACGTCGACCGTCAGGTAGAAGTGGGGCGCTGTGAACTTGCTCTGGGCGAGCCGCCGCGCGATGGTCTTCCGCATCTGCGTGATGCGCATGTCCTCGCCGCCCGCGGCGACAGGCTGGGCCGCCGGCGCAGGCGCAGGCGCCCGTTCCACCGCTGGCGGAGCCGACTGCGGGGCGGGCGTCACCGGCGACACCTTCGACGCTGGCGCTGGGGATGCGCCAGCGGCCATCGCCTGCTCCACATCGCGCTTGACGACGCGGCCATCCGGTCCGGAGCCCGTAATCTGCGCAATGTCGAGCCCCGCCTCCTTCGCCATGCGACGCGCCAGCGGGGACGACTTCACGCGTCCGCCCTCGACCGAGGGGCTCCCGCTGGCGGAGGGGGCAGCGCCTGCGGCGCCGTCGCCGGTGATGGGCTGCACGTTGGGCGCAGGTGCTGGCATGGCATCGGCCACAGGGGCGATGCCTGCGAGGCCCGCTGGCGCGGCGTTGCCCTCGTCCGTGGCTGGGGCTGCGGGCTGGACCTCGGCGGCGGCGGCGTCGCCAGCGGCGCCGTCTCCCCCGTACTCGCCGAGGATCGCGTCTGGGCTCTCCCCCTCTTTGCCGAGGACCGCGATCAGCGCTCCGATCGGGACGGAGTCTCCCTCGCCGACCACTCGCTTGAGCAGCACGCCGTCGTCGTACACCTCCAGGTCCATGGTGGCCTTGTCCGTCTCCACCTGCGCGATCACGTCGCCAGCGGACACACTTGCCCCTTCCTCCGCGAGCCACGCGACGAGGACGCCCTCCTCCATCGTGTCACTCATCTTGGGCATTTCGACTGCGATAGCCATGTCGGGAACTGGGAATTAGGAAGTGGGAACTGGCGGAGTCGAGCAAGACGGGGAAGGTCGGAGTGAGCGCCTCGCTCACAGGCCGGATTCCCCGCCTGCGTCACAGGTACAGCGTGCGCTTGACGGCGTCGACGGTTTCCTTGGCCGAGGGCATCCACGCCGCGATGAGGTTCTTGGCGTACGGCGCCGGGACATCCTCTGCGGTGACGCGCTCGACGGGTGCGTCGAGGAAGTCGAAGCAGTCGCGCTGGATCTGGAACCCGATCTCGGCGGCGATACCTCCGAACGGCTGGCTCTCGTCCACGATCACGAGGCGGTTGGTCTTTTTGACAGACTCGATGACCGGTTCGATGGGGAACGGGCGGATCGTCCGTGGGTCGATCACGGTCGCCTCGATGCCGTCTTTCGCAAGCTCAGCGGCCGCGTCCATCGCCAGATGGTAGCTCTTGGAGTGTGCCACGATGGTCACATCCGTCCCTTCGCGGGCGATGCGGGCCTCACCGATCGGAATCGTGTAGTCCTCGGCGTCAGACACCTCCCCACGGAGGCCGAACATGAGCTCGGACTCCAGGAACAAGACCGGGTCGTCGTCGCGGATCGCAGACTTGAGCAAGCCCTTCGCGTCGTCGGGGTTTGACGGCGCGATGATTTTGAGCCCGGGGACGTTGGAGTAGAGCGCCTCGACGGAGTTCGAGTGGGTCGCTCCGAGCTGGCCCGCGGCGCCATTGCCACCCCGGAAGACGATCGGGATCGAGGCCTGGCCACCGGACATGTACCGGACCTTCGCCGCGTTCGACACGATCTGGTCGAAGGCGACGAACGTAAAGTTCCAGGTCATGAACTCGACGATCGGGCGGAGGCCCATCATGGCCGCGCCGATGCTGAGCCCTGCGAAGCCGGCCTCCGAAATGGGGGTGTCGATGATTCGCTTCGGACCGAACTGGTCCAGCATGCCCTGCGACACTTTGTAAGCGCCGTCGTACTCGGCGACTTCCTCACCGATGAGGTAGACGTTCTCGTCGCGCTCCATCTCCTCCGTCATCGCGTCGCGGAGGGCTTCTCTAAACTGTAACTCGGCCATCGGTCGTGGTACGCAACACGGAACACGCTCGAAGAGGTGCGACCGCAGCGTTGCGTGGTTCGTGTTGCGTGATTGGGTGGGGACGCCGGTGCTTACTTGACGCGGGGGACGCCCTCTTCGGTGAAGACGTCCTCGTACATGGTCTCGACGGGAGGTGCTGGGCTGTTGTCGGCGAACTCCACGGCGGCCATGACCTCAGCCTTGACCTCTTCGTCGATAGCGTCGAGTTGCTCGTCGGTGGCGAGGTCGTTCTCCAGCACATACAGACGCGTGCGGACGATCGGGTCCTCGTTCTTCTTGGCCTCCATCTCCTCCTTCGTCCGGTACTTCTGCGGGTCGGACATCGAGTGACCACGGTAGCGGTACGTCTGCACCTCGACGAAGAAGGGCTTGGTCTGTCCGTCGGTCTCGCCGCGTGCCTCGTCGGAGAGTGCTTTGAACGCGCCATAGACCTCGAACAGGTCCATGCCGTCGACGACGGCAGCGGTCATTCCGTACGGGTAGGCCTGCTTGTACAACTGGGCATCGCCACGGGAGCGGTGCACCGAGGTACCCATCGCGTACTCGTTGTTCTCGACGATGATGAGCGCTGGGACATCGTACAAAGACGCCAGGTTGGCAGCCTCGTGGAACGCCCCCTGGTTGATGGCGCCATCGCCGAAGAACGTCAGGGAGCATCCGCCGTCCTCCTTGTACTTCGAGGCGAAGCCCATCCCGACGCCGACCGGGATCTGCCCGCCGACGATGCCGTGGCCACCGTAGAAGTGCTTGCTCACGTCGAAGAAGTGCATCGAGCCGCCCTTGCCACGTGAGCACCCGTCGATCTTGCCGAAGAGCTCAGCCATCCCAGCGTTGGAACTCATGCCCCGCGCGAGCGCCAGCCCGTGGTCCCGATACGCCGTGATGATGGGATCCGTGTCGCGGATCGCCCACACCGACCCGGTCGAGACCGCCTCCTGGCCGATGTAGAGATGCAGGAAGCCCGCGATCTTCTGGCGGCCGTACATCTGCGCAGCGCGCTCCTCGAAGCGCCGCTGCAGCAGCATGTTGCGGTACATGTCGAGCACGGTCTCCGCGCTCAGGCCGAGTGACTCGTGGGTATGGCCGCTGTTTCGGTAGATGCGAACGTCCGGCGTCTCCGGCGTGAACGCAGCCGCCCCGTTGGACGACGCCTTTGCCGAGCGCTTGCGCGTGCTCTTTTTCTTCGCGGCGGACGTTGAGGTCGCAGCCATGACTCTGGATCAGGTGTAAAAGGGGCCAACCACTGCGGCGGATGCTGTGATCCAGCCGCGTCCCTGAAACTAGCGCCGAGGCGCGTATCGGTGAGGCACGAGGCATCGGTTCACCACTCCCTCAACGGAGGGCGGTCCCGCTGGCGGGTACCTTTCGAGCGTGGCTGACGTCTTCCTCTCCCCTCCTCCCGCTGGCGGCGCCGTCGTCATCGTGCCGACCTACAACGAATCGGCGACCATCGACCAGATCATCGACCGCGTGTTGGCGCAGCCCGGCGACCTCTCAGTGCTTGTCGTCGACGACGGATCACCCGATGGGACCGGCGACCGTGTGGATACCTTGCGCCAGCGGGACCCAGAACGGGTGGGCCTGCTCCGGAGGAGCGGAAAGCTGGGATTGGGCACAGCCTACCTGGACGGCTTCCGGGAGGCGCTGGAGGCGGGCTTCGCCTACCTCTGCGAGATGGACGCCGACTTCTCGCACAACCCCGACGACCTCCCGCGCCTGATCGAGGCCTGCCGGCCGGCGTCTGAGGGCGGGCGCGGTGCCGACGTCGCCATCGGGAGCCGCTACGTGGACGGGCTCCGGGTGCTCAACTGGCCGCTCGGGCGGCTCGTGCTCAGCTACGGAGCCGGCGTGTACACGCGGGCCATTACGCGCCTGCCGATCCGGGACGTGACGGCCGGGTTCAAGTGTTTCCGCCGGGAGGTGCTGGAGGCGATCCCCTTCGACCGAGTCAAGTCGAACGGGTACTCGTTCCAGATCGAGATGAACTACCGGGCGTGGCGGCGCGGCTTCCGCATCGTGGAGGTGCCGATCGTGTTCACGGAGCGCAGCGAGGGCGAGTCGAAGATGTCGAGCGCCATCGTGCGCGAGGCGATGCGGAAGGTCTGGGAGTTGCGCGCGCGGGCGCTCGTCGGCAAGCTCTGACGGCTGGCGGAGGACGGCCGCCAGCGCGAACGGCTCGACTAGCTTGGACCCGTTGTCTCCGCCCCCATGCTTCTCACAGTCGACACGTCTGCCGTCCTCGCCGTTGCGGTTGGCGAATCCACGAAGTCGGCAATTGTGGAGGCGACTCGCGGGGCCGACCTCATCGCCCCCGACTCGCTTCCGGCCGAGGTCGGCAACGCCCTCTCGGCGATGTACAAGCGACAGCGAATCACCCTTGAGCAGAGTATCGGGGTGCTGGCGGCGGTTCGAGCTATTCCCGTTCGTTTCCACCCGATCGACCTCGAGCGTGCGTTGACCCTGTGTGACCAGTTGGGCATCTATGCCTACGACGCCTACGTTCTCGACTGCGCCCGCGCCACAGATGCGCCACTCGTGACGCTCGACAACGGCCTACGCACCGCTGCACGGCAGGCGGGAATCACCATCCACCCACTCGATCCATGACGGTCTACAGCTATTCCCAGGCTAGACAACGACTGTCCGCTGTTCTCGATAAGGCCGAGAGGGATGGCTCCGTTCGCATCCGGCGCCAGGACGGGCAGGAGTTCGAACTCGTCCCTGTCGAGCGAGCCACATCTCCATTCGACATCGAGAGCCTAGGCCTGGACTTGTCGGCCGACGAGATTATCGCGGCAATTCGGGAGTCCCGAGAGCGCGACGATCGGACCACGTAGCGAGGCGATGCGGAAGGTGTGGGAGCTCCGGGCGCTGGTCGGGAAGCTCTGACGGCTGGCGGAGGGCGACCGCCAGCGGAGAGGACGTACCTGGCAAAGGTCTTGGACCAGGCAGAACCGACTGTCCCTCGCCAAGACCGCCGCGCTCTGCGCTCTCGCACCCCCGCTGGCGATCGCCTCCAGCAGGGCGCCCGCGGTCAGGGGATCGCCTTCCACTGCGGCGTCTGCCGCGCGAGCACGTCAGCCGGGTCCAGGTCCGGCGCTAGCAGGGCCTCCGAGACGCGTTCCATGCGCGCGCCTTGGCTGCCCTTGACCAGCACCGCATCCGAGGCGGAAAGCGCCAGATCGCCAGCAGCGCTCGCGGCATCATGCGACGACCCGAACGTCCGGACCCGCTGGCGCTCGTCCTCATGCAGCGTGGCGACCGCGCGGCTCATGATCGCCTGGGGCGAGTCGACCACCCACACGCGGCCGGCTTGGGCGAGTGCGTAGCGCAGAACGTCGGCGTGTTGCTCGACCTCGGTGTCGCCCAGTTCCAGCATGTCGCCCAGGATAACCGTCCGGCGCTCCGCATCGAAACCCGCCAGCACGTCCAGGGCGGCCCGCGTAGCGTCCGGCGACGCGTTGTAGGTGTCGTCGACGAGGGCACTGCCCCCGAGCCCCGCCAGCGGGCGCAGGCGGCCCTTCTCCGGCTCGATGGCTTCCAGGCCCTGGGTGATGGCCTCGGCGTCGAGTCCCAGCGCCTGCCCCACGGCCGTCGCCAACATCGCCGTGTACACCGCGTGGGCACCAAGGATGGGCAGGTCCGCGGTGATGTGCTCAGGACGGACATCGCAGTCGCCGCCGGTGCCGAAGAGAAGCACCTGCCCGTCGGTCACGTCGGCCATGCGGCGCGTCCGCAAGTCGTCGCCGTTGAGGACGGCCGTCCCGCTGGCGCACAGGGCGCGCACGATCTCCGACTTCTCGCGCTCGATCCCGTCGAGCGACCCGAGCGTTTCGAGATGCACGCCGCGGACGGTCGTTGCCACGCCTACGGAGGGCGGGAAGGCTTCGCACAGCTCGCGGATATCGCCGGGGAGGCGCGCGCCCATCTCCAACACGAGGACCGTCTCGGCGGTCAGATCTGCGTTGAGGATCACGAGCGACAGCCCGAGCGGCGTGTTCAGGTTACCGGTCGACGCGACCACATCGCGCTGCTGGCGCAGGACCGACGCGATGGCCGTCCGCGCCGTCGTCTTACCGACAGAGCCCGTGATGGCGACGACCGCACAGCCGACCTCCCGCACCCTCCTCGACGCCTGATCGACCAGCCATCCGACGGTGCTCTCGGTCTCGATCACATCGACGCCAGCGGGCGCCTCCACGGGAGCCTCTACGACCACGCCAGCGGCTCCCTTGGCGACGGCGTCGGCCACGAACCGGTGGCCGTCGTGGGTCTCGCCCCGGATCGCGACGTAGGTATCGCCTGGCTGGATGGTGCGGGTGTCGGTGGAGAACGGCATGGGCTGAAGAGAGGTCGCCGAGCCTACTCCGCTGTGCGGCGCGGGTGCCCTACCGTGTCAGGCGCCGCTGGCGGTCGCGCTCGTGGCGGTCGAGCGCCAGCTGGATGAGGTCGTCCATGAGCTGTGCCTGCGAGCGCCCGGTCCGCTCCCACATGACCGGGTACATGCTGCGTTCGGTGAACCCAGGGATCGTGTTGATCTCGTTGACGAGCAGCGCGCCGTCGTCGGCCACGAAGAAATCCACGCGGGCGAGGCCCTCGCAGCCGAGCGCCGCGTACGCCTCGACCGCCAGCTGGCGCAAGCGCCCGACGGCATCGTCGGGAAGGTCGGCGGGGACCTCCATGCGGCTGGCCTCGGGGTCCTCGTACTTGGCGTCGTAGTCGTAGTACGAGGTCGTGACCACGATCTCGCCGGGCAGCGATGCCTCCGGCGTCTCGTTGCCCAGGACGGCCACCTCGATCTCGCGACCGCTCACGCCCTGCTCCACGAGGACGGTTCGGTCGTACTGGAACGCCAAGTCCAGGGCTGCTTGCCACTGCTCGGCGGCGTCGACGCGCGTGATGCCCACCGACGATCCCGAGTTGGCAGGCTTGACGAACACCGGCAGCGCCAGCTGGCGCTCGACCGTCTCGAATGCCAGCGGGGGCTCGTGGGCACGCGTCACGAGGTAGGGCGTCCCGTCGATGCCGGCGGCCTCCAGGAAGAGTTTCGTCGCGGCCTTGTCCATGCAGGCCGCCGACGCCAGCACATCCGGCCCCACATATGGCAGCCCCAGGGTGTGGAGGAAGCCCTGGACCGTCCCGTCCTCGCCGCCGGTGCCGTGGAGGACCGGGAAGGCCACGTCGAGGTCCAGGCCGTCGAAGCCCTGCACCGTCTCCCCGCTGGCGCCCGGCTGGAAGGTGGCGGGCATACCCTGAACCAGCTCGTCCGCCAGCGGGAGCCTGTCGGTCACGAGCCATTGGCCGTCGCGCGTGATGTAGATCGGCGTGACGCGGTAGCGGTCTCCGAGAGCGGCGAGGACGTTCCGGGCGGAGCGGATCGAGATGTCGTGTTCGGCAGACTGGCCGCCGAAGAGCAAGCCGACGTGAAGGCGAGGCATGGGAAGCG
>JBCDLV010000109.1:0-9993 GCA_038744895.1 Bacteroidota bacterium
CCACGTCGGGCCGCGCTCTCCGAGGGCCACCTTGGCCTCATGGACCTGCGCACGAGCCCGGCGCTCCGCATCCTCGTCCGACACTCGCCTGGCGGCCCCGACGGCGCGCCGGGCGTTCATCAGGGCGCGGACGAGTCGCGCTCGCTCGCCGTCTGGGATCGACGGGTCAGAGCATCGCCAGAAGACCCCTCCGTGGACGAAGTACCGTCCGTCCGGCGTCGAGGGAAGGTGGTCCGGGCAGGTCGACAACCGGTCAAGGGCAACGCCCCGAGCCTACGCGCGCGCCGCTGCAAGGATGCCGTCGACCTCGTTCTGGCGTGGGAGCGCGTCCTGGTCGTCGCCGGCGGCAACGGCGTCGAGGTAGAAACGGGCGAATGCGAGTCGCTCGCTCGGCGTCGCGCCGCTCGCCTCGAAGAGATCATCGAAGCGCATCATGGCGTCATCGCTGATGGCGCCGGAGATGTAGCCGGCGAGTAGCGGCGCGAGGGAAGGGGTAGAGACCGTGGTGGTCATAGCAGGTGAGTGTGAACCTGCCCGTCCTGCACCAAGGCCCGTGCCATCACACGCCGTGTTCGCCGTCTGGCGTTCTCGCAGCGTTCATCCGGTCGATACGAAACCTTCTCGTTACCCTTCTGCTCACGGAAAGAGACGCTCGTGTCCACTCTCCTTCAGTTCCAGCGCCGCTTCCGGTACCACGCGTGGGCAGGAGCGTGTCTCGTAGAGGCCGTGTCGGCGACGCCGGTCGCCGCCGCGTGCCGCCCGCTGGCGCACCTCCTCGCGGCCGACCACGTGTGGCACGCCCGGCTGACGGGTGCGGAGCCTCGCGTCGCGATCTGGCCCGACCTCGACGCCGAGGGCTGCCGCCAACTGTGGAGAGAGACCACCACCCGCTGGCGCACATTCCTGGACCGTGCGGATCTGGATACGACAGTGCGCTACCAGAACTCCCGTGGGATCCCCTTCGAGACGCCCGTCGCGGATGTGCTGGACCATGTCCTGCTCCACGCAGCGCACCACCGGGGTCAGGTGAACACGGCACTCCGGGCGGCGGGCGCAGAGCCGCCGTGGGTAGACCTGATCGCATGGCTCCGCGAGGGCGAGCCGACCCCGTAGGTGCTACCGGTTCTGGTCGCCGGCCTCATCGTCACGACGGAGGCGGTCGCGGAGCCAGCCGTCGAGCCGGGTGCGGATCTGGCGGCCCGCCTCTCGGGTGAGTGCCTGCTGACCGGCCTCGCGCGCCATCCCGAGCGCGACCGAGACGAGCTGCGAGGTGGGTGCCTGCTGCTGGACCTCGAACAGCTGCGTCGCTGCGAGCGTGAACTCGCCCTGGTCGTACAGGCGGAGCGCCTCGGAGAACGAGAGCGCCGTCTCGATGCTGGAGAGCTGATTGGCCTGCTGGCGCGCGGCCAGCGCGGCGCGCGCCTCGTCGGTCATGACTACGTCGATTCCGTCGATGAGTGAGTCTGCGAGCTCCTGCTGGAGCGCGAGGAGGGCGTCGTCGCGTCCGGAAACACTCGCGGTCTGGACGATCTCGGCCGTCTCGACCTTGACCACGCGCGTGTCGAGGCGAATCTCGGGCTCGACGGCCACGATGGACCCGACGACGACGTGGTCGGCCCCGGCGAACAGCCCGACGTGAAGCGCCGTCTCAGGGTCGGCGTATGCACTCTGCTGGAGGTCGAGCTCGCGGATGAGGTCTCGGAGCCGCTCGCGTTCCACGAGCCGAATCGTGGGGACGGCCGCGAGGTCGCTCGTCATCATCGACGCGAGTCCTCGGCCGAGTGGGTCGAAGCGCGGGTCGCCGGTGTGGTTCTCGAAAGCGAGGACGGCGACGGTGGCGTCGTAGGCGTCGGGGAGGTCGGCGAGCGAGGGCTGGGTGCCCTGGACCAGCGGACTCCCGCCGGAGCAGCCGGCGAGGACGGCGGCTGTCGCGAGCACTGCCGCAAGAGGAAAGACACGCATGAGCCTGGTGGGACGGTACGAGTCCCTCCGTCAGACTGCAGGCTCGGGGATCATGGCAGGCAGCGACCCGGCCCGCTGGCGCCCGCCAGCGGAGGCGTCACCGGGCGCGGCGCGAGGTGATGCGGAAGCGCCGGGCAAACGCGGATCCCTCGCCCGACCACTCCATCGTGTCGCCGCGGAGCGTGACGGTCCAGATGCTGTCGTCCTCCGGCCCGAGGTCGCTGTCCAGGCCGAGCCGCCGCGTGTTGGTGTTGTAGATCCAGCGGCCCGTGTTGCGGCCGTACGGCCCGCCGCCGCTCTCGAAGGTGCCGTCGTCGAAGAGGACGATGAACCGGTCGTTGTTCGGGTCGTGCTGGTCCGTCACGTCTGAGCCGTCGTCCAGGACGCGCTCCATGTCCCACCGCCCGACGAGCGGGCTGACGGGCGGACGGTCCTCCACGGTCGGCCGTGGAGTCGGTGCATCAGGGGGAGCCGCGGTGGTCACGCACCCGCTGGCGGCGAGCGCCAGCAGGGCGAAGAAGGCAATGGGGCGCATGGTGGGGAACGAAGCCGCGACAAGATGCGGCGGGATTCGTCGCCGTGCCGGTGCCGCGAGGCGTCACAGGGTCGGCCTAGCTTCCGGTATGGCCGAGACGACCACGCCCGACGCGACCACGCCTGACCCAGAGGACCCCTCCGTCCTCGACACCGACATCGAGCAGTTCCCCGGTGTCGGGGAGCGCCGCGCTGAGCCGCTCCGCAAGGCCGGCGTCAAGACCTACCGCGACCTCCTCCGGTACTACCCGCGCCGCTACCTCGACCGGAGCACCGTCACGCCCATCCGCCAGATCGTGGAGCCCGGCACGTACACCGTCGTCGGGACTGTCACGGCCAAGGGCCTCATTCCCGGCCGTGGCGGGCGCTCCCGGTTCGAGCTCCGCGTGACCGACGACAGCGGCGGGACGCTCAAGTGCGTCTGGTTTCGCGGGGCCAACTGGATCCACCGCCTCTACAACAAGGGCGACCTCTACGCCTTCCACGGCAAGGCCGAGAAGTACGGGAGCCAGTTCTCGATGGCGCACCCAGAGTCCGACAAGCTGGACGACGCGAGCGCGGCGCTCACGACCGGCCGGATCGTCCCGCTCTACCCCGGCGGCGCGGCGCTGGAGAAAGTCGGCCTCAACAGCCGCGCGTTTCGCAAGCTCATCTACCGGATGTTCAAGGCGCACGGGCTCGCGATCCCCGAGGTACTGCCGGAGAGCGTCCGCCAGCGGTACAACCTGATCGATGGCAACGTGGCGCTGCGGGCGGTCCACTTCCCGAAGGACGTGGCCGAGCGCGGGCGCGCCGTTCGGCGCCTCAAGTTCGAGGAGTTCTTCTTCCTCCAGCTCCTGCTGGCGCTGACCAAGGGAAAGCAGGAGCGCCGCCAGGGCGTGACGCTCGATGGCCTCGGCCCGCTGGCGGCGCGGTTCGTCGAGGAGGTGCTGCCGTTCGAGCTGACGGGCGCGCAGCAGCGCGTGCTCGACACGATCGCCGCCGACACCGCCAGCGGGCGCCAGATGAACCGCCTCGTCCAGGGCGACGTGGGGAGCGGCAAGACGGTCGTGGGCGTGGCCGCCATGCTCATGGCCGTCGACGCGGGCTACCAGGCTGCCTTCATGGCGCCGACGGAGATCCTGACGGAGCAGCATTTTTCCAACATCCGGCGCTTTCTCGAACCGCTGGCGCTCGAAACACGGCTCCTCATCGGCGGCCAACGCAAGACGCTCCGCGAGGAGATCCTGTCCGACGTCGCCAGCGGGGCCGCTCACGTGGTCGTGGGCACGCACGCCATCATCGAGGACAAGGTGGCGTTCCAGAACCTCGGGCTGGCGGTCGTCGACGAGCAGCACCGGTTCGGCGTGGTCCAGCGCGCGCGGATGTTCTCGAAGGGCCAGCGCCCGCACGTGCTGATGATGACGGCGACGCCCATCCCGCGCTCGCTCGCCATGACGGTCTACGGCGATCTCGACGTGAGTGCCATCGACGAGCTGCCCGCCGGCCGCAAGCCCATCGACACGCGCGTCTACACCGAAAAGCGGCGCGACGAGATGCTCGACTTCGTCAAGCGCCAGCTGCGCGAGGGCCGCCAGGCCTACGTGGTCTACCCGCTGGTGGAGGAGTCGGAGTCCGAGACGCTGGCCGACGTGAAGGACGCTGAGACCGGCGCGGCCGAGCTCATGGAGGGGCTCCGCCCGTACCGCGTCGACCTCGTCCACGGGCGGATGTTCTCGTACGAGAAGGAGGAGGCGATGGACCGCTTCAAGGCTGGCGAGACGGACGTCCTGGTGGCCACGACCGTCATCGAGGTGGGCGTGGACGTGCCGAACGCGACGGTCATGGTGATCGAGCACGCGGAGCGGTTTGGGCTGAGCCAACTCCACCAGCTCCGAGGCCGTGTCGGGCGAGGCGCCGACCAGAGCTACTGTTTTCTGATGGCCTCGTACAAACGCACGGCGGATGCGGAAGAACGCCTGGAGGCGATGGCCTCGACGACGGACGGGTTCGAGATCTCGGAGATCGACCTCCGCCTCCGGGGCGCCGGTGACTTCTTCGGAACGCGCCAGTCGGGCCTGCCAGACCTCAAGATCGCTGATGTGGTCCGCGACGCCGAGATCCTGTCCGAGGCTCGCGAGGCAGCCTTCACGCTGGCGGACGCCGACCGCCAGCTGGCGGCGCCGGAGCTTGCGGCCACGCGAGAGCACTTCGCGCGGACGGCGCCGCGGAGCCTCGGGTTCGCTCGGGTGGGTTAGAGCGGCTCAGTGTCGGCGCCGATCAGGTCGACGTACGCGGTGTGGACGTAGAGACGTCCTCGGTCGGCGCCCGTGACCTCTCTCACGATCCCGGCCCGCTCCAGGCGTGCCAGCGCCGCCCGGACGGTTGGGGCGCTCAGCGCGGTTCGCTTGGTGGCAGCCGGGGCGGTCGTGATGGGGTGTCGGAGGAGCGTGTCGTAGACGGCGTCCGCCGAGGTCGCTCCGCGCCCGAACGTAGCGATGGCCTCCCGGTCTCGTGCGAACAGCGCCCGCGCCTGCTGCCCGATCCTCAACGCCTCCTCGGCCGTGTCGCGGACGCCCTCCAAGAAATAGCGGAGCCACCCCTCCCAGTCGCCGTGCGTCCGCACCCGCTGCAGCCGGTCGTAGTACTCGGCGCGTGTGGACTTGAAGTACAAGCTGAGGTAGAGCATGGGCGTGCTCAAGACCTCGTCGTGGTAGAAAAGGAGCGTGATGAGAAGGCGCCCCAGCCGTCCGTTGCCGTCAAGGAACGGGTGGATGGTCTCGAACTGGACATGGGCGAGGGCCGCGCGCAGGACAGCTGGGTAGTTTGGCTCGTGGAGAAAGTGCTCGAACGGATCGAGACAGGCCATTATCTCGCCTGGCGGCGGCGGTACGAATGTGGCCTGACTAGGGCGCTGCCCGCCGATCCAAACCTGCGATCCTCGGAACGTCCCCGGCGATTTATTGGCGCCTCGCGCTCCTGCGAGTAGCCTCTCGTGGATCTCACGGATCAGCCGGAGCGACAGGGGGAATCCGCCCTCTAGCCGCTTCAGCCCGTACGTCAGCGCGCCGACATAGTCCGACACCTCTCGGACATCGTCCAGTGGCACGCCGGGGACGTGGTCGTCCTCGTGAAGCAGCAGGTCCATAAACGACGACTGCGTCCCCTCGATTTGGGACGAGAGCACGGCCTCAAGTCGAATCGAGTGGTACGTCAGCAGCTCGACAAACTCGTTCGGTAGTTCAGCGAGCGAGTAGAAGGCGTCGAGCCGACCAATCGCACGATTGGCCTCACCGATGAGCCCGTAGTCGTCGAGGCCGAGCGCGAGGTTGGGAGGAAGCGGGTCAGGAACGAACGCAAGTACGCGCTCTCCCGACGACGAGTCCTCGACGTAGCGTCCGCTAGCAGGCGGAGTGGACATGAAAGGTTCGGGGCGGAAGGTTTCCAAGCGTCGCGATCGTGGGAAAAGATAGAGTCTGAACTTTTCGGATCTCAGTATGGCCCTACCTAGCAGATCTCCACCGCCAGCTGGCGCCAGAGCTGGCGGCGACGCGGGAGCACTTCGCGCGGACAGCGCCGCGGTCGCTCGGCTTCGCGCGGGTGGGGTGATCGGAGATGCTTGCCGCTGTGCATCCGCCTGCTGTGCCTGACGAAACACATTCAGCCCCGTGTCGCCACGCCAGCAGGCCCGCCACCCGCTGGCGCTGTCGCAACATGCCTGGGAATGGTCACGACGCTCCGCTGGCGGGTAGGGACGTGGAAGGGCCCGTACGATCCGTCGGCCGTGGATCGTCCTCTACCTTTCAGGCACGATTGACATCCGACACATGCGACACGGTTGGTTTGTTCTCATCGCCCTGTGGCCCGCGCTGGCCGCTGCCCAGGAGATCTCAGCTGTTCGCGCTGCCCGCGCCCACGTCGAGAGCGTCGCGCGCATCGCCGACCCCGGTGAGCTCCGCGCCACACACACCCGCACGGATGCCCGCACCGGCCTGACGACCGTCACGATGGCCCAGTATTACGAGGGCGTCGAGGTCTTCGGGACGTCCGTCGGCGTCGCCGTGGCCCGCGACGGGCGGGTCGCCTCGCCGCCTCCGCGCCAGCAGGCCCGCCTGTCCGAGCGCGCCGGTCCGTCTGAGCCCACGCTTCCCGCTGGCGCCGCCGTAGACATCGCCGAGGCCGAGGCCCGGCGCACGGCCGACCAGCTGTCGATCGCCCTTGAGGTGATCCCCGTCGTCACGGACGACCCCGAGATCGACCGCCCGCGTGCGCCTCAGTCGACGGTGCTGACGTCCAGCGAGCCGCGCCTCGGCTACCATCCGATGGCCGACGGCTCGCTCCGGCTGGCGTGGGAGGTCATCGTGTCGAGTGAGACCGGGCCGACCCTCGTCCGCTCCGTTCGCGTGGATGCGCTCTCAGGCGAGGTGCTCTCGGACCTCGACCTGGTGGCCTACGACCATTGGGGGCATGACCACGGCCACGCTGGGCATCACCACCATGCCGAGTTCGCCGCTCCGCTCGCGGTGCGCTCCCCCGTCTTCGCCGATGCCTGGATGGCTCCTGCGCGCGCCGCTGCCAACGGGCCGACGTACCGCGTGTTCGCGGCGCCCTTCGAGAGCCCGTCGGTCGGCGACGTGTCCCTGGTCCAGGACCCGGCGGACCCGACAGCGTCGCCATTGGGATGGCACCGCGATGGATCCCGGTCCTACACCATCACGCGCGGAAACAACGTCCACGCCTACACGGACACCGATTCCGACAACGCGCCGGACGATGGGAGCGCGCCAGATGGGGGCGCAGGGCTCGTGTTCGACTTCGAATTCAACCCGTCGGCGTCGCCCACCTCCAACGCCGATGCGGCGGTCACCAACCTCTTCTACTGGAACAACGTCACTCACGACGTGCTCTATCGCTACGGCTTCGATGCGGCTGCGGGCAACTTCCAAGCCCAGAGCAACGGAGGTCGTGGCAACGACGCCGTCCGCGCGGAGGCCCTCGACGGTTCGGGCACGAACAACGCCAACTTCGGCACGCCGCCCGACGGTGGGGCACCACGGATGCAGATGTTCCGGTGGACCGGGACGTCTCGGTTCTCGGTGACAGTTCCATCCGGGATCGCTGGCTCCTATCCCTCAGGAGGTGCTCAGTTTGGTCCCAGCACGGACTTTTCGGGGACACTCCTGCTGGCGCAAGGCCCCGCTGGCGAAACGACTGGGTGCCCTGCCGAGGGAATCGTGAACGACCTCACGGGCCGCGTGGCTCTCCTGGAGAGAGGCGGTTGCCTGTTCGTCGAGAAGGTGCTGGAGGCTCAGCAGGCCGGCGCCGCCGCAGCGATCGTCTACAACCGGCCCGTGGATCCCGGCACGCCTAATGACAACGGTGGTGAGGCCATCCTGCAGATGGGCGGCGAGGACCCCAGAATCACCATACCCAGTGCCCTCGTCCAGCGTAGCACGGGCCTCCTCATACGCCAGCAGACCGAGCCAGTGGACGTTGCTGTGGAGCGCCTGGCAGACCGGTCGAGCAGCTTCGATGCGGGCGTCGTCGTCCACGAGTACGTCCACGGGCTCTCGAACCGGCTCATCGGTGGAGCCGGCGATGTCAGCTGCCTCACGAATGGCTTCACCAGCCGCGACAACCCGGCGGCCAACCGGGCCGGCGAGCAGATGGGCGAGGGGTGGAGTGACTGGTACGGCATCATGCTGACGCAGCGCGAAGGCGACACCGGGCCGCAGCCGCGCGGGGTGGGGACGTACCTCCGCTTCGAGGAACCGTCCGGCCGAGGTATCCGCAACGCGCCGTACTCCACGGACTTCGCCATCAACGACTACACCTACCAGGACCTCATCGACCACGCGGCCCACAGCCCGTCTGGTCCTCGTGGCCTCTCGATCCCGCACGGCGTCGGTTTCGTCTGGGCGACGATGCTCTGGGAGATGACGTGGGAGCTGATCGGTGCCCACGGGTTCAGCCCGAACATCGCCGACGCCGACGGCACCGCGGGCAACCAGGTCGCCCTCAACCTGGTCACGACCGGCCTCAAGCTGACGTCGTGCACGCCGGGCTTCGTCGACGGCCGGGACGCCATCCTCGCCGCCGATCAGGCGCTGTACGGCGGGGCCCACACGGACCTCATCTGGCGCGCCTTCGCTCGCCGCGGGCTCGGCGTGAACGCGTCGCAGGGGTCGTCGCAGGCCCACACCGACGGCCGCGCCAGCTTCGTCGCCCCGGGCGAGCTGGGCGCCATCGCGTTCTCGCAGCCGGGCATCGCCACCCAGGCCGGGCCGGGCGAGAGCCGCGCCTTCGAGGTCGAGATCACGAACGCCCGCGCCACGACCGAGCCGTTCACCGTCGGCCAACTGCCGCCGTGGCTCGCCGTGACGCCCGCCAGCGGGACCATTCCCGCCCAGGGCAGTGCCTCGCTCACCGTCACGGTGGCGCCGACGCCGCTGGACACCGGTCGCCTGACCACCACGCTGCCGGTCTCCGTGGGCCAGGAGGACTCTGCCATCGCCCTGTCGGTGGAGGTCGACACCGACGGCGCTGTGGATGGCGCGCAGTTGTCCGTGATCGGCCCGAACCCGTCCTCCGACCGCGCGCGCTTCACCCTGGCCGTCGGCACCGACCAGACGGTCCGGGTCCTGGTGGCCGATGCGCTCGGGCGCGTCGTGATCGAAGACGCAGTGGCGTTCGACGCCGATGTGCGCCAGACGGTCGCGCTGGACGTGGCCTCCTTGGCGACGGGCGTGTACGTGGTCCGCGTCGAGGGCGAGACGTTCGCCGAGACACGTACGATGACGGTCGTCCGCTAGCCGCCTGCTGGCGGCGCGGACCGCCAGCGGGCACCACGTGCCCGGACCCTCGGAGAGCCCGGCGCCAGCGGGCCGAGGCGGTCCCAGGCGCTGCGGGGTTCTACGGGATCGCCCCAAGCGTCATGCCGCCCCGGATCGGCGTGCAGGGTGCTTCCGTTCGCTCGGTCTCCCTCCCGATCCGCCGTGCCGACCGCCCTCCTCTGGTTCCGAAACGACCTCCGCACCCACGACCATGCGCCCCTGCTCGATGCCGTCGAGGCGGCCGGGCCCGACGGGCGCCTGCTGGCGGTCTACTGCCTCGACCCGAGGCACTACGCCGAGACGGAGTTCGGCTTCCGCAAGACCGAGGGCTACCGCGCGGCGTTCGTCCTGGAGTCCCTTCGCGACCTGAGAGGCCGGATGCGCGCGCTCGGTGGCGACCTCGTGGTGCGCCACGGCACGCCGGAGGACGTTCTGCCTCCGCTGGCGGCTGAGGCCGGCGCCACGTCGATCCACCTCCACGACGAGCCCATGCAGGAGGAGATGGACACCGAGGACGCTCTGCGCGAGGCGCTGCCGAATCTCGATTGGCAGGTGGTCTGGGGCCACACGCTGATCCAACTCGGCGACCTGCCGTTCGACGTCGCCGATGCGCCGGACGTGTTCACGCAGTTCCGCAAGGCGGTCGAGAAGGGACCCGCTGGCGACTACGTGGCGCCCGACCCGG
>JBCDLV010000110.1:0-9978 GCA_038744895.1 Bacteroidota bacterium
GGCCCGCTTCGCCGTCGTCCAGCAGGTCGTCTCCGAGAGCCAGCCGTCCGTCGAGCTAACCGTCGAGCTGGACCGCAACCCGGACGCCGACACCGACTTCTCCGTCGTGCTCACCGAGGGCGACCCCGCGGACATCGGCGGCTTCACCTCCGAGACCGTCACCGCTGGCGCCAGCGGGGCGAGCGCGTTCACGGTGACCGTTCCCATCACCGACGATGCCCTCTCCGAGGCCGACGAGCGGTTCGTGTTCGCGATCAGCGCCGACGCGAGTGAGCTTCGACTCGGAAGCCCCAGCCAGACGGTCGTCCTCATCGTGGACAACGACGGCGAGGCGCGGACGGTGTCGGTGCCACTCCGGGACCGGGATGCAGACGGCGAGGAGGACGCCGGACCGCGGTTCTTCGCGCTGCCCATCAACACGAGCGCCAGCACCATCGCGGACGCCGCTGGCGCAGACTCGGTGTACGTGGTTGCCGCGGACGGCGCACTGGCGGCGCTCGACCCCAGCGACCTGGTTCCGGCCGGACGCCCCGTTCTGGTGGATGTCGAAGAGGGAGCCGACCTGACGATCGCCGGCACCGTCCCTGCCGGTCTCGTGACCTATCCGGCTGGACGGATCGGCGCCGACCCAGAGGCTCGCCTGCTGGTGGGCGTAGGGAATGCCATCGACGATCCGGTCGACCTCGAAGCCATCGACATCGCGGGCGGGACGCTCGCTGATGTGGCCCTCGTCTTCGACGACGCGAGGGGTGCGTTCCGTCCCGTGTCTCTGCCTCGCCTGTCAGATCCGAAGACGCTGGCTCCGTTCGATGCCGTGGTGGTCCAGGTCGTGCCGGATAACGCTGCCGCAGACGTATCCGTCACCGTCGTTCCGGCTCCCCTCGTCTCCGCACCCGGCACGGAAGTGGACGAGGCGCCCTTTGGGCCCGCCGCGGATGAGTCCGGGGCCGTACTCACCCTCCAGCCGGTCGGCGCGGACGGCCCTGGGGACGTGGCCGCCCTTCGCTTCGATGTCGGCGGCATCCCTGGACTGGATGGCCTGGACGCCTACGACCTCGTCAGCCCGCTCGGCGGGACCCTGGCCGCGACAGCCACCAGTGACGCTACCACGCTGGCCCAGGCCCCGCTGGCGGCCTACGCCGAGAGCCAATTAGCCGCCGGCCAGGCTGTGACGGTGCCGCTGGTGGTGATCGTGCCGGAGATGGGCACGTACGAGATCGCGGCCCCCGAGATCTTCCAGGGGTCCATCAGTGACCGTCCCGTGGTCGTGGAGATCCTGGACAACAGCATCGCCACGACCCTGACCGATGGTGACACGGCGACGTTCGTCGCAGGCTCCGGCGATGCGGGAGACCCCGGCGCTTTCGCAGGTCGGTTCGCCGTCCGCGTGTCGCTCGGCGCGGCCGTGTCGGAGGAAGGCGGCCCGGACGTTGCGGGCCTCCGCGTCTTCCCCAACCCCTCCGCTGGCGTGGCCGCTGTGCAGGTGACGCCAGCGGAGGCCGGTCCTGCGCGCGTCGCCGTCTACGACGCGCTCGGCCGCCAGGTGGCCGTTCTCCACGACGGACCCCTCCCGGCGGGCACGACCCGCCTCTCGTCCGGCGCGCTCTCCCCAGGCCTCTACGTCGTGCGCGTGGATGGGCCGGGGCTGGCCGAGACGCGCCAGCTGACAGTCGTTCGGTAGCGGGAAGGCCCCGGACGGCTCGGGTGCCCCGTCGGCTGTGGTGGCTGGCGGGGCGCTCCTCGTTCGGGGCGGCTACGGACGCGCCGGGACGCCAGCGGGCTGGCTGCTGGGTAGCGGCGAGACCTGGAACGTCGCGCCGAGCGCTTTATCGCGTGCCTTCTCCAGGCGGTTGTACCGCTTCTGGAACTGGCCCTGGGCGAACAGCAGGAACGTCTCGACGGAGATGCCGAACGGAAGGTCATCGCCGTAGGGTGCGAGCATCTCACCCACGACGGCCAGCGCGCCCATCAGCACCTCGCTCAGGCGCTCTTGGATCTGGTTCCAGACGGCGTCGCCGTGCTCCTCGATCAGTCGGCTGAGGAGGTAGATCCCGTAGCCGACGTGCCGGCTCTCGTCGCGCTGGATCAGCTGGATGATCTCCAGCATGCCGGGCATGATCCCCGCTTCTCCGAGTACCGTCGCGTAGGCGTGGTAACCGGTTTCTGCGAGGATGCCTTCAGTCCCCATCTGGTACGTGACGAGAGCGTCGACGAGAGCCTCTGGCGAGTGGTCGGTCTTGAGCCGTTCCATCGCGGCGGGCTGGGCCTCGGCAAAGTGGGCGCGGTAGGCAGGCGTGAGGTACTCCTCCAGATCACCCTCGACACCGGCTACCTCGCGCAGGAAACGGTCGAACCCCTCGACATGCTTGGCCTCCTCCCAGAGGTAGGCGGTCAAGAACAGTTCGTCCTCCAGTCGGCCTTCGGAGGCGGCCCAACCGAGGAGCGGGAGCAGGTCGGTCGTGACCGACTCCTCGCCGGCGCCGAACTGCGCGCTGAGGCGCAGCAAGAGGTCCCGCTCGCGCTCCGACAAGCGCCGCCAGTCGGCCGCGTCCTGCGTCAGGTCGATGGCCGCGGGGTCCCACGTGCCGAGCTTCTTGGCCTTGGCGAACAGGCGCATCGGGGCGAGGCCGTGGTCGAGTCCTTCGCGGGTGGTCTTGAACGTGGCGGTCTCCATCGGTCGCAGAGTCAGTGCCCGCCAAACATAGAGCAGGGCAGCGCTCAGCGGATGGGGAGCCGAACCCCGATTACGCCTTGGACGAAGTTGTCGAGGTCCGGGAGCAGCATGATGTAAACGTTTTGGACCTCTGCCACGACGTCTATGCCGCTGATCCGCGACCGGAGACCGAGGCCGAGGTGTACGCCGCCCGTCACTCCCTCGTCTCCCCGGACCGCGTCTCGGGCGCCTTCTTCCGAGTAAGCGTAGCCCCCCAAACCAACCAGAGCGTATCCGGTCGTCGGGCGGTTCGCTAGCGTGTAGACGAGGGCCAGGCGGGTGCTATACGACGTGTAATCGCCGGATCGGGCAGCGCCGGACGGAGTGGGCGTGTCGGCCCCGAAGAGCCTCTGGCCTGAAATCTCGGCCCGCAAGCCGAAGCCGCGTCGGTCGGTCCCGAACCCGACCGACAGCGCCCCCGTTACCCCCGCGTCCCTGAACGTCCCGAGGTTACCGTACGGGATGACGCCACCGATGTCGATCCCAATCTCGGGCTGAGCGGCGACCCCAAGCGGAACGGTGACGATGATGGCGAGGAGCGCGAAGCGTAGGAGCACGGATGTAACCCTGTATACGGATGTAACCCTGTATAAGGTGCGAAGCTAAATCCGAGCCACGCGCATCGCTTAGTCCGATTGCACCAATCCGTGGCCAGAGAAACCACCAGCTCTGCTGGCGGGACGCCTCCGCCAGCAGGACGCCTCCGCCAGCAGGACGCGACCTCAGCCCGCCGCGCCGCCCATCCGCTGCTCGTCGCCGCGCGCGAGGTGGAGCAACCCGACCGGCGTGTGCTGCCCACGCGCGAACCCGACGGCCTCGTTTCCGCCCCACGGGCGCCCACGTCTGAAGTCGGCGTCCTCGGCCTGGAGGAGGTCGAGGCCCCGCTGGCGAAGCGCATCGCCTCGGGGCCGGCCGAACGCGTCGTCCAGGACGAGGCCGTAGACGGCCAACGCCATGCCGTCGAACGGCGCGCCGTGGACCTGGCAGAGCCCGTCAATGGCGCCGAGGAGGTAGCCGAGTCCGAACGCCGTGGACCAGGCGTCGGCGGGCGCCAGCGGGGTGTCCTCGACCTCGGCCCGCTGGCGCTGGTCGCGGACGAGGCGAAGCGCGTCGTCGAGCACGCGGCGCTGGGCAGGGGACAGAGGGGATGGTGTGGGCAATGGGAAACAGGGAATGGGAAATGGCAGAAGGAGAGGGGAAAGCGCTCTGCCAATTCCCTAGTTCCCCAATTCCCCACTCCCCCCGAATCCGTCGACGCCCATCTCCTCGGCCGCCTCTTCGAGGCCATCGTCCTGAACAATGGCCCGGTCGTGGGGCAGCGTCCCGCGCGGGCTGCGGAGGTAGACGAACGGCGTGTAGTGGAGGAAGTTGGAGACGCGCGCTGTGTAGACATCGGCCGAGGCCTCGATCTGCCGTGCCAGGTGGCTCTTGTCGTTGCCCGCCCACATCAGCGGTCCCCACCGGTCGTTGACCAGCCGGCTCGACGCCGCCGCCAGCGGGGCGATTTCGGCGTCGAGGGCCACCAGCGTCTCGCGCACCTCCGCGATCCGCCCGGACAGCCACGCCGGGTCGCGGTCGGTGCGCGGTCCGTAGTCGGCTTCGTTCCGCTGGCGCTCCAGGCGGAGCGCTGAGAAGTAGGCCTCCAGGCGCTCCTTCTCGGCCATCATCGTGGCCAACCGGTCCTGCATCTCTCGCCAGGCGTCGAGGGCGTCGATCTCATCCTCGAGCGACCGGAGCACGAGAGCCGTGCGCCAGCGGAGCACGCTTTTGGATGCCTTGACGTCCGCGAAGACGTGGTCGCCGACGTACAGGATCTCGCTGCCACGCAACCCGAGGCTGGACTCCACCAAGGCCGCGTTGCCGCCGACGTAGACGCGGCCGTCCTCCAGCGGTCCGGCGTGGCTTCGCAGCATCGCGCAGCCGTCCTCGTCCTCGCCCATGACCTCGAACGCGGGGGCACCTTCGGAGAAGAACGCCGGCTTGCGCGCGCCCACGATGGACAGGTCGAACAGGTCGCGCCACGTCATCTCGCCCGGTAGGAACGGGTCGAAGGCGTACGTCAGCATCGGCGCGGCGTACTCCCACTCCGAGTTGGTGATCAGGAGCACCTTCTTGCCCGCTCGCTTCTGGTCGAGGAGCGCCAGCGGGACGTCCGGGTCGAGGTCCACGTACCGGTCGGGGTCGGCGAGGATCTCGGCCTTGAGCAGTCCTTCGAGGTGGGCCTCGTCGAGCGTCCGCCGGATGATGGCGTAGAGATCGTCGTAGCCGACGCCCGTGGGCAGCTCGCCGCGGTCGAGCTTGTCGACGAGCTGAAGGTAGATGCCGGCCTCGGAGATCGAGAACAGCGTGTTCATGAACCGCCAGCGGCGGTCGTGGAGGTCGACGAGGGTCCGGCGGTAGGCCTCGCGCTGCGCCTCGAAGGAGAGCGACCGGGTCCCGTGGAAAGCGCGCTTGACGTAGCCGAAGCGGTTGGCCTTGACGACGTTGCCGAGCTCGGTGTCCACGACGAGGCCCTGGACCACGAGCTCCGGGTCGAACACGAGGTCGTCGACCGGCCACCCCTGGCGCTTGAGGCCGTCCTTGACGTAGGCGTAGGCGCGCTCCTCCCAGATCGCGACGTGGTAGTGGACCAGCGTGTAGTCCATGTCGTACCCGACGGCCCGGATCTTCCGGAGGTTGAGGGTGCGGTTGCAGAAGAGGCCGCGCGGGTGCTCGAAGGCGTCGGGCACGCCCGCTGGCGCGCTGGGTCCGTGGGTGCCAGTGCCGATGGTGGCGTCCATGAGAGTCGGTTCGTGTCGGCCCCGAACGCGGCGGCGAGGCGATCTCGTTCCCCGGTGGCCGAGGCGTCACGCCGTCGTCACACACGCCCGCTGGTGGCGACCGTCCTCCAGTGAGTCGGTGTCGAGAGCCTTTGATGTTGACATTCGATCGACTTTTTTTATTGTCGGCTAGGGAGTCGGTTTGGCTTCTTGTATATCTCACCTATCCTGATCGCTATTTGTATATCTCGTTCGATGCATCGTTGTCCTCATTCTGGCGCTGGCTCCCATTTCCAGCGCATACGCGGCTGCACCTGGGTGTGCATGGTCTGCTGATGGATGCTCAGGGTTCTATGGAGAAGAAGAAGGCAGCGATCGGGCTGTCATACTGTACACATGCGACGGGGGGATTACTTGGGAGCGGGCAATGACCCCACAAGCCTACTGCTTCTGGTGCCAATGCTGGTACGCCTAGAATATTTCCAATCAAACATAAACATAGAAAAATGAGATTCTCATTTCTCGCGATAGCACTTTCGTTCGCCGTCTTCACAGGTTGTAGTGACGAGTCTCCCGCCGGCATTGCGCTCGAGGAGGCTCCCGCGCTCGGCCCGCTTCGCACCCTAGGTGGGGAAGGGGCGCCTGCCAGTTCTAGTCTTGAGGACCGAGCGAGAGCCTTGGCGACTGCGAGCTTTACGGCCTTGGCGGTGGCGGACGAGGCTGAGACATGGGAGGAGATGGACGCCCGTTACACTGCCCTTCTTGCAGAAGCGTCACCTGTAGACCACTGGGCGTTGAGGCAGGCTGCGGCGTTTGAGATGGCTGACCGGCACTTCAGCCGGGGAAATCCATCTCATGAGATGGCAGAAGCTGTGGGTCGATACATCTCGTTCATCGTGAATGCAGAGAGCCCTGAGGTTGACGTGGTCGCCGAGGTTCTGGAACTCCATGCTCCGTTCATGGAAGAACGTTTAGTCAGCGAGTTAGCTGGTAGTGCAGCTGCTGTAGGCCGGGCGCATCTGGAGAAGAATTGTGGGCTAGACTGCATCCCCGACGACTCACGTATTCGTGACCTGGGCGTGAACGTCGACCAACAGAACGCCGCAATGGCCCGTGTCGAGGAGGCTATCGTGGCGCTCGACGAGATCGCTCAGCGCTAGGCTTCCTCGCCGCTGATGGAAGGGCCAAGTAGAACTCGAAGTCCCGCTGGCGGCGGCCCACCGCCAGCGGGACACATCCGTTTGCCGCCCTGGGCGAAGTGAGCACCAGCGAGCGCATCCGAATGGTCTTGACGCCATCGGTTGATCCCTCTATCGCTGATAGCTGAGGCCTGTTTGGCAATTTATAGATCCTTTCGACTTCGCTCAGGACGACAGAAAAGTAGAGTAGACGTGGGCCCGTTTTTAGGGTACACCACTCCGCATGCAACACGCGACCACTTCCGTGCTCAGTCGGGTGCCAGTGGAGAATTAGGTATCAGGCATCCTCCGTCCTGGCGCTTTCTACCCCACCAGGTCCAGCCAGACGTAGACGATCCACCAGAGCTGGAGCGGCAGCACGACCAGACCGATGGCGGCTCCGGCGAACACCTGGCCGACCGTGTGAGCCCCGACGCGGACGCGCGCCCACATCAGGAGCGGAACCAGCAGCGCCAGCGGACCGACGGTTGCAAGCGTGAGGGCTGCCTCAACGTCCGCAGGCAGGTCCCGCCAGACGGTCAGCGTGGTGAACAGGAGCACGCCCACGAAGCCGGACAGCGACGTCATGTGGACCGAGATCTTCGACCACCGGTTGATCACGAGCAGCGCCGCCGTGTTGATCGGGAAGAGCGAGGCGAACGCCACGATGATCGGGAGCGCCGGTCCCTCGACGGTCCACGCCAGCAGCAGCGCGCCGGCCACGTACGAGGCGATCCCTACGAGGAACAGCGACCACCGCTGCTCCTGCTCGCGGACCTCCAGCGTCGTCGTCCGGCCCGAGCGGATCATCCAGGCCGCGTAGCCCAGCGGGACGAGGCAAAAGAAGACGAGCGAGATGCCGAAGGTGAGGGCGACCTCGCCGAGCCCGGCGCCGAAGTGGGCGTCGAGAAGCGCGAACGCGACGGGCGGCAGCACGAGCGGGTTGAGCACGTACGAGACTGCGTTGGCCGTCTGGTAGGCGCGGCCCCGCTGGCGCGCGTCCTGCTGGCGCGCAGCGTCCGCCAGCGGGGCGGGAGGGCGGGGAGAGCTTGCCTCCACGGGCTGGCTAGTAGGCCCGGGCGTAGACGACCATCCGCTCGGCTGGTTGGCCGGAGACCGGGTCGGTTCCGGGGGCCTCCGTGTCGACGCCGGGGAACTGGTCGGGGAACGGGATGCAGCGAATGGTGGCCTTGGTCTCGTCTTTGACGCGGGCCTCCGTCTCGGCCGTTCCGTCCCAGTGCATCAGCACGAATCCGCCCTCCTCGATCTGCGCTTTGAACGCGTCGTAGCTGTCCACGACGTGCGTATGCGCCTTTCGGAAGGCGTAGGCGCGGTCGTAGAGTCCTTGCTGAACGTCGTGCAGCGCCTCACGGACCGAGGCGACGATCTCGCGTTGGCTCACGGAGACCTTCTCGCCCGTGTCACGGCGCGCCATCTCGGCCGCCCCGTTCTCGACGTCGCGCGGGCCGATCGCCAGCCGGATGGGTACGCCCTCGACCTCGTACTGCGCAAACTTCCAGCCGGGCCGGTACTGCGAGCGGTCGTCCAGGACCACGCGGTAGCCGGCGTCCGTGAGGTCGTCGCGCATCGCCTTGGCGGCGTCCAGGACGGCCTCGTTGTCGCTGTTCTTGCGCGTGATCGGGACGATGGCCACCTGGACCGGCGCCAGCTTGGGTGGCAGGATCACGCCGGCATCGTCGCCGTGGGTCATGATGAGCGCGCCGATGAGCCGCGTCGAGACGCCCCAACTCGTGGCCCAGACGTGCTCCTGCTCGTTGTCCTGGTTCTGGAAGGTGCAGTCGAACGCCTTCGCAAAGTTCTGCCCGAGGAAGTGCGAGGTGCCCGCTTGGAGTGCCTTGCCGTCTTGCATCAGCGCCTCGATGCAGTACGTGTCGACGGCGCCGGGGAAGCGCTCGCTGGCCGTCTTGACGCCTTTGAGGACTGGCATCGCCATCCACTCCTCGGCGAAACGGGCGTAGACATCGAGCATCTGGCGCGTCTCCTCGACGGCCTCCGCCTCGGTGGCGTGTGCGGTGTGGCCCTCCTGCCAGAGGAACTCCGCGGTGCGGAGGAACAGGCGTGTCCGCATCTCCCAGCGGACGACGTTGGCCCACTGATTCAGCTTGACCGGCAGGTCGCGCCAGCTCTGGATCCACCGGGAGTAGGTGTCCCAGATGATCGTCTCCGACGTGGGCCGGACGACGAGCGGCTCTTCGAGCTTGGCATCCGGGTCTACGATGAGGTCGCCGTCCTCCTCCTTCAGCCGGTAGTGCGTGACCACGGCGCACTCCTTGGCGAAGCCCTCGACGTGCTCCGCCTCGCGTGCCAGAAAGCTCTGCGGGATGAACAGCGGGAAGTAGGCGTTGCGGTGCCCGGTGGCCTTGAACAGGCCATCGAGCCCGTCGCGCATGTTCTCCCAGAGCTCGTAGCCGTTGGGCGGCATCACCATGGATCCGCGGACGGGCGAGGTCTCCGCCAGCTTGGCGGCGCGGACGACGTCCTGGTACCACTGGGCGTAGTCGGTGGCGCGGGGGGTGATGGTCTCGGCCATGGGGCAGGGCGTCCGGGATCGGAGCCGGTCGGTCGGGAGTGTACCTTGGTGTATTCCGTGTGCGCCGAGGCCGCGGATCGTCCGAGGGCTCAGGGCGTTACCTGCACGCGAGACGGTGCGGCTTGCTCTGCACGGGCCGACGAATATACCGGGGGCACCCCCCGAAATCGGCCCCTGCTCCGTTCTCCGCACGGCCTCCGCACCCGCTCACACACCTGCCATGCGTACTTCTTCGATCCGCCTCGCCGTCGTGGCTGCCCTCGCGCTGGGGGCGTCCGGCTGCGCCACGTCGTTCCGCAGCGCCGCTCCCGACCCACCGCCGACCGCCGACGCAGAGCCCGCTGGCGCTTCGCCAGCGGAGGCCGAGGGCCCGGCCCGCGTCGGGCTGGCAGCCACGATGGACATCCCAGACAACCCGTACGGGGACACCGCTGAGGTGGCCATCCCGGATCCGTCGGCCATCGAGGCAGGCGTCGTTCCGTTCGGCGAGCTAGCGGACGCATCGGACATCGACGCCTCCGACATCACGGTCTCGCGCTACTACTACGGCGACGAGGGCACGCTCTACTACGAGGATGTCGCGGCCGACCTCCAAGACGACGGCCAGGGGTACGACGACGAGGTGTACTACGGAGGCTATGACGCGAGCTATTACCGCTACGCCGATCCGGCCTTCTACCCGTCGCCCTACCGCTACTACCGTCCGTACCGCATCTACCGGCCATACGCACAGTTCGGCTGGTATCGGACGTGGAACCGGCGCTTCATCGCGTTCCA
>JBCDLV010000111.1:0-9950 GCA_038744895.1 Bacteroidota bacterium
GGCCACGCGCAGGAAGCCGCCGTCTGGGCCTCGGGCACCGACGAGCATCGTCACGCGGTCGCCACGCTCCAACCGAGGCACGATGAACGATGGCAGTGCGAACGCCAGCGATGCCGTCTGGGTATCGAACACCGAGCCGGACGACAGCTGCCCGACCACGCGCCCGCTGGCGTCCTCGACGGCGAGGCCTGCGCCGGCGAACACGACGTACTCGTACCCGCGGCCGTCGGGGAACTCGTAGTTGGCGCCGCGGCCGACCGTGGGTGCACCGCCAGGCTCCGTGTCGAGCGCAAACGCGACGACGGTGTCCTCCGACAGGTCCACAAACTCCGCCCGGAGGTACGTCGTCGAGTCGTCGCGGGCGACCTCCAGGTAGGTCGCATCGAGAACACCGGGCTCGGTGCCCTCCGGATAGACGAAGGTGCTGGTGCCGCCCCAGTCGTCGCCCTGCGGATCCGTCTGGGTCGACGACAGGTTTGCACGGGGGTTGTCTCGGAGGATCTGGTCGTCGCTGAGCGAGCGCTGGTTCTCGACCGCCCGCATGACCGCGTACTCCTCCTGGAGCCTCGGCGCGGCGAAGGCAAAGCCGTCCCAGACGCCAGCGGGGCCGGCAGCAGGTCCCGAGGGCACCTCCTCGCCGTCGACGGTCGCACTGGTCGCGTCCACGGCGACCGTGAACGCCTCGCGCGGCGTCACGAGCGTGTCGGACTGGGCCTCCGCCAGTGGGACGGCCACGCGGCGTCCGCCCGCGTCGACCACGAGCGTGGCAGCCGCCGACAGGTCGCCCTCCGGCTCGGCGCGGACCTCCGCGCCATCGGCCCCGCTGGCGATGACCAGGCGGACGGCGCCGTCGCCGAGGCGCATCCGCAGCGAGGTCTCGCCCCACGCCTCGGGTAGCCGTGGCGCCAGCACGAGCGTGTCCGCATCAGGGTAGCTGGCGCCGACGAGCCCCGAGATGGCGCCCTCGACGAAGCCAGCCAGAGACCACGGCGTCACGGGCGCGCCGCCCACGTCGGGCGCCTCGCCCTCGGCGCGCGGGTGCCCGGCCACCAGCTCCGGAATGGCGCCGACGGCGCCGGCGTCGAGCAGCAGACGCGCTTGGACATCGACAAGCGTCGCGGCGAACTCGGCGCCCCCGGTCTCGGCCATCAGCACCGCCAGCGGGCCCGTGAGCCATGTATGCACCGCGCCATTCGCGCGCGCCGACTCGGGCGTGTAGAGTCCCGGTGCCTCCAAGAACGGGTGGAACGTAGAATCCGACTGCACGAGCGACGCGACGCCGTACGGGTAGGCCAGCCGCTCGGCCAGCGCCCGCGCCAGCTGCCCGCGTTCCGCTGGCGGGAGGCCGTCCAGCAAGGCCAGAGCGAGCAGGCCACCGGGGCGCCGCGCATCGCCGCGCAGTTGGTCCACCACGAGGCCGTCGCGGACGAACTCGTCCTGGAACTGCCGGACGAGCACGCCAGCGGTGTCCGCGTACCAGGAGGCGGACGAGCGCTGCGAGACGCCCATGATCTCGGCGAATGCGGTCGCCGTTCGGAGCGCCCGGTACAACGCGCCTTGCCCCTCGGCGATGGCGCCGCGGCGCTCGATGCCGCCTCGGCTGGGGTCTCCATCCAGCCACGTGCCACGGCGGCCTGACGCCAGGACGTGACCCAGGGTGTCCATGGCCGAGCCGTTGCGGCCGTCGGGCTCGTAGATGCCACGCAAGGCGAAGACGGTCTTGAACCAGAAGTCCTCAGCACCGGTCACGAGACCACGGTCGCCGGTCGTTCGGACGTAATCGCCTGCAGCAGCGAGGAAGAGCGGCGTCGCGTCGGCCGTGGCGAATACATCATCGCCGTCAAGTCGGACCAGGTCAGGCGCGCGCCCCAGCAGGTCGAGGCGCCGGTCGAATCGCTGCACGGCACCGGTGGCCGTGAGCATGTCGCGCGTGGTCTCCCACTGCCCGAGGTCGAGCAGGGCTCCCGTCACGAGGGAAGCGGAGGGGAAGGACTCGGGTTCGGCACCTGGCAGCCCGGGCAGCATGGCCACGCGTGCGCTGTCGCGGACCGTCAGGGCATCGAGGGTGAGCACGGCCCACTGGAAGGCGGTGTTGGTGGTCTCGTCCCGCGTCTGGAAGGCGACCTCATCGAGCCGCGCCGCCAGCCGGTCACTGCGGGCCTCGCGTCGGGATGCTCTGTCTCGGAGGGCAGCTCTCGCTGCGCCAGCCGCCGCCTCCGGCGTCGCGCCCGTCGCCACAGCCAGCGCGCCCGGCGTCTCGACCACCACCTCGCCAAGCGCGAACGCCTGGTCCCGACCGCCTTCTGGCGCCGTCTCCTCCACGCTCGTCGAGCGGACTTCCCCGCTGGCGATGGCCGTCCAGATCGGCCCCGCGGGCGTGACCGTCGTGTCCGTGGGCACGTCGGCCGCAGCGGCGAACACGAGCACGCCGCCGACCTCCTCCACGCGGTACTGGCCTGCCTCGCGCTGGTCGCTCCGCACCGGCCAGAAACCGACGGTGCCAACGGAGTCGGCGACGTCGATCAGGAGGGCGGCCTGGCCGTCGCGCTCCGTATCGAGGAGGGTGACGCGCTCGCTCAGGCGCGACGGCCGGTCGCCCTGGATCTGAGCCATGACCTTCTCGACGAGACCGGACGTGTCGCGCTCCATGTACGATCGCACGGCCACGTCCGGCCGCGCCACGCCGCGGATCCGCTCCTCAGGGCCCAGCACCGTGGAGTCGGCATCGGACCACCACCGCCAGCCGTGGAGAACGGTCCGGCCCGAGGCCACCAGGCCCATCGCCGGGTCCCGGCCGGGCGCAGCGAGGGCATCGTACCAAGTGGCTGCGCCGCCATCGACCTGGAACGTGGAGCGCACAGCCCCCAACGAGTCGTCCTCCGCTGGCGCCTCGGCCTCGACGGCGAGGGCCACGAGGGAGGCTGGCCCCTCGCCCACGAGCCGCGTCTCTGCAGGCTCGTCGCCACAGCCGGAGGCTGCGAGACCGACGAGGAGCACAAACCAGTGGAATGGGAAACGCAGAGAACGGAGCATAGTGGGGCGCGGGGACGCCAGCCGACACAAACGGGAGTCCGGAATGCTAAGATCGTCGGACGCGCGAGGGGTTACAGAGGCTTGGTCTTCTTGCACAGGGTGTGCGCCAATCGAGGGTGTACCTACGTTCGTTAGCACCTTTCATTCCAGGGGCAGAGGCCATCGCTCACGTCGGGACCAGCCCGGACACCCGACCGATCCCGGCTGACGCCAGCGGGCAGGCGCCGCTGCGCCTCGGTGTTTAGAGACTTCCGTGTAGGTTCGAGTAGCTCCCGATTCCGATGAGCATCACCATCCGCGACGTCGCCCGCCGAGCCGGCGTCTCGATCTCAACCGTCTCCCGCGTTCTCAACGGGTCGTCACCCGTTCGCGAGGACAAGCGCGACCGGGTGATCGAAGCGAGCGAGGCCCTGGGCTACGCGCCCAACCCGGCGGCCCTCAGCCTCCTCGGCAAGCGGACCGGCGGCGTCGGCGCCCTGCTGCCCTTCGTCAGCGGGGAGTTTTTCTCGGAGTTGCTCGGGGGGCTCGATCAGGCTGCCCAGTCTCTGGAGCGGTTCCTCGTCGTCTCGACCTCGCACCGAAAGCCGGACGAGTTCGCCAGGATCGTTCGCGCCCTCGACAAGCGAGTTGACGGCCTGGTGGTGATGGCCCCCGAGCTCGATTCAGCCGCCGCCGCCTCTCTCCTCCGTGCATCTGCGCCTACGGTGTTTCTCAACACGTTCGCGGAGGGCATCGAGGCCGACATGTTCAACTTCGACAACGCCGGCGGCACGCGTGCCTTGACGGGCCACCTCATCCGGCATGGCCACCGGCGCATTGCGTTCGCCGCAGGGCCCCCGCTGGCGGGCGACTCCCAGGAAAGAGCCCGGGGGTACCGAGAGGCGATGGACAGCGCTGGCCTTCAGCCACGTCAGGCGGATGCCGGCTACACCCGCCAGGCCGGCGCCGACGCCGCACGGGCGCTCATAAGGAGCACGACGCCTCCGACGGCCATCGTCGCAGCAAACGACGAGTGTGCCCTCGGGGCGATCTTGGCTTTGCGCGAGGATGGCCTCTCCGTCCCCCATGACGTCTCGGTCGTCGGCTTCGACGATATCCCGGCGGCAGCCCACACCACGCCGTCGCTTACCACGGTTAGGGTTCCGATCCGGGACCTCGGAGAGCAGGCTGTCCGCCAGCTGGCAGCGAGAATCGAAGGGGAAGACATCGGCCCTCCCAGGCATGTCGTCATGCCTGTCGAGGTCGTGATCCGCGAATCCACGGCGCCCTTGCCGTAGAACGGCCATCCTTGTCCGGAACGACGACTGCAGAAGCGAGGTAGGATCCGGAAGGGCTTCCTGAAAACCTTTTCGGGAATGACCCTGCCACCGTACACTTCCCCCATGACCCACCCGTCCTCGTCCCTATGACTCGTTTGCGACTCACCTCTTTTGCTGCGCTCGCAGCCGTCTTCTCCCTCGCAACAGCCCCTACCAGTGCACAGATCATCGTCGACGACTTTGACAACGGCATCGGACCTGATGAGTTCGTCTTTCAGGGTGGAGAGGCTGGAACCCTCAGTGCCGTCGACCTCGGGAGCGGTGACCTAGCGGCCCAGTTCGTCGTCGACGCTGACGAGTTCGGAGGCTTCGCCGGGTTCGGCCAGCCGATCGAAGGCGGCGCGCTCGACCTCACCGGCATCGCGAACCCTGTGCTCCAGTTCGACCTGGAGGCGACCGGCACGTTCACCCTTGAGATCAACTTCCAGAACACAGGCGGAGGCGGCGAAGGTGAGATCCGGAACGCCCTTCAGTTCCAACTCGGCCCGGGGATGACGCAGCCGTCCCGTACCTACCGCCTGCCAGTCTCATCCTTCTTCACGACCAACGCCGCGTCTTTCGAGGCGGACGACGTATTTCAGTACGTCTGGACCATCACGCAGGCAGAGGGCGACGGCGACCCCAGCACCCAGGAGACGGGGATCGTCATCAACAACGTCGCGCTTATTGACGGCCTTGGGTTCGAGTCCCCTGTCGTCGCCAAGGACTTCGACGATGCCGACTTCTCTGAGCCCGGGTTCTTCTACTTCGGGGGCGGGGAGTTTCTCTCGGCAGCCCCGACAACCGACACACCGGACGGCTCCGCGAACGCGTTCAGCGCATCCATCGACGGTGACGAGTTCGGCGGCTTCACCGGGTTTGGCTCTGAGGTGAATGGCGCTCCGTTCAATGCCTCGGGCCAGGAGACCTTCAACTTCTTCCTGAGGACCAACGGCGGCGGCGTGTTGGAGGTCAACCTCCAAACGGTCGCTGGAAACGGGGAGAACGAGGCCCGCGAGCGTCTCGTGATGAGCGACACGGGCGGCGAGTACATCCCCGTTAGCATCCCACTAGAGGCCATGCTGCAGAGCGGAGCCAACCCGCCTGACTTCAGCCAGGTGGTCAACTTCGTGTTCACGTTCGTGGAGATCCCAGGGGACGGTGACCCCGCAACGCTGGAGTTCGAGTTTGCGATCGACGCTCTCGGGTTCGGCAACTCGACGCTGGCCGTCTCCAACGAACTGCCGCCGTCGCTGGCCGAGGCGCCATCGGTGTTCCCGAACCCGGCCGCCAGCGGGGCAACCGTTGCCTTCGACCTGGCCGAGGCTACCGACGTCGCCGTCGAGGTCTTCGACATTCTGGGCCGCCGAGTTGCGAGCGTCTTCGAAGGTGCCCGCGCCGCGGGCCCCGCCTCGTTCGACGTCCCGACCGCCGAGTTGGGTGCCGGCACCTACCTCGTCCGCGTGCGGACCGACCGCGGCATCGCCACGACGACCCTCACCGTCGCCCGCTGACGAACCGAGCGTCGCCGGGGGACCTCCCGGCGACGCTGCCTCTCGCTTGACCATGACGCGCCGCCCGCCCTGCCCCACCAGAGGCCGCCGTTGGGCGGCGCGCCTGTACCTGCTGGCGCTCGTCCTTTTGGCGCTCCCTGTTGCCGCGCAGGCGCAGATCTCCCCCCTCGACCTGGCTGAAGCGGACGGGCTCGACCTGGACGCCCTCGGCCCGTTGACGGCGGACACTACCGTGGTGCCATTCGAGACTCCGGAGGAGGATGCTGCCGAAGGCACAGAGAATGCCGCTGGAGACACACACGCGCCGGAGTCGCCAGCGGAGGACCTGCTGGGGCCCATCCTGCTGGCGCCAGCGGACCCGGTTGCCGTCGCAGACACCACCGACGACGAGCTCCGGGAGCGTCCCGTCCGCCTCACGGCGTTCGGGTACTACCGCTTGTTCTTGTACGGGCGCGACATCGGCAACCCGTACCCCAACCTCGAACCGTTCGAGCGCTCCTACGGCGTCGGTGATGGGTACCGCGAGCCGATGCTGTCCCTGAGCGTGCTCGGGCGTCCAAACGGGCGGTCCAGCTTCGGCACGGAGCTGTTCCTGTTCGATCCCTACGACGGCCTCGACGAGGACAACTCCCTCGTGTCACTCAACCTGGGCGTCAACTTCTACGGCAACTTCCGGACGGAGGCCGGCAACTTCGGCGTGCGTGCCGGAGGCATCCACTGGTACAACCTGAGCCCGTTCACGATCGGCGTGTATCAGGTCCTGGACCGGTTCTCGATCTTCGACCGAACGCCTTGGGAAGGCGTGAGTGGCACGGCGCGATACGACAATTACTTCCGGACCGGCGAGGCCAACGCCGGCGATGCACGCTGGAACTTCCAGGCGTTCCAGGGACTGATCCTCGACGGCCGCGAGCTTCCCGGCGGCCTCGAGGCAGACGTGTTCTGGGGCAAAACGCAGCCCAACGGCGGCCTGCCAGGCGCGCTCACAGAGCCCGGCGCCCTGGACCCTGGCGATACGCCCACGTACCTCGGCCTCAGCGGCGACGCCCGAGCACTGCCCAGCTTCATCGCGGGCGGGCGGCTGGCGCGGGCCTTCGGCGAGGATCACCGGCTGGCGTTCAACACCATCACCAGCTACCGGACGCTCGATAGCCTCACCAGCGAGCGGCGGCAATACCAGGTCCACACCGGGCAGTTCGAGACGGCCCTCGGCGACGTTCGATTCAGTGGCGAGCTCGGCGCCAGCCTGTACGAGAGCCCCACCTACACCTCCGAGTGGGGCGAGGCTCTGATGGCGCGTGCCGCGACGCCCGCGTCGCTGACGGGGCTGCCCCTCGACGTTCAGGTCTACCAGGTCGGCCGGCACTTCTTCAACGAGAACGGCGAGATCGCGACCAACAACAACCCGCAGATCCAGGCCGACCCGCGGTGCTCTGCGCCAGCAGGCGCGGGCTCCATCGGCGGCTTGATCACGCAGGTCAACCAGCTGGCGCACAACCGGCGCGGCGTCAATGTCAACACGGCGTGGGAGCGCGGGCCGGCGCGGTTCACGGTCGGCTGGGGCCTCGCGCACGAGTTGGCGCCGACGACGACCGACATCTCATACGTCCACCGCATCAACGGGCTGGCCGTCTCGCGCATCTACAACCCATTCCCAGCCGATGCCGTCTGCGCAACGCAATTCGGACCGCTCGGGCGCAAGTTCTCGTTCTTCCGAGGTGCGTTCGAGCGCGTTCAGCTGACCGATGTCGAGCCCGTGACGGGGCTGGCCCAGAATCGGAAGTACTACCACGCGGTCGACTTCCAGGGCAAGCTTCGTCTGGAGCCGATGGGGACGCCCGTCTACTTGTTCTACCTCGGCAGCTTTGGCTCGGCCAACCGGGTCGCCCGCCCGTTGCCAACGGACGACGACACGTACCTCTTCGTCCAGTATCACGAACTCGATGCCTACGTCGAGGTCCTCGACGGTGTGATGCTGGCGGGCTACCTCGGGATCGAGAACGCGCGGGGAGGACAGTTCACCGCCCTCAGCGACGACACCGGCGAGCCACGCGACCAGCTGGCGACAGGCATCGGCGTAGGGGTCGACTGGACGCTCGCTCCCAATGCAGGTCTCTACCTCCGGCACCGCTGGATGGACTTCGAGGACCGCAGCTTCCTGGAGGACACCTATTCCGGGCGCGAACTGACGCTCGAGCTCAAGATCTTTTTCTAGCCCATGCGCGCACTCCGACTGCCTGCCCTCGCCGCGCTGTCGGCCCTCCTGCTGGCGCCGACCGCCAGCGGACAGGGCGCACCAGACGACCCGACCCCGGGCGTCCAGTTCAACGGTCTCGGCAGGACCTACATCCAGCAGACCGACCTGGGCGGCACGCTGCTCGACACCGACACGACCACGGTAGAGACCATCGCCGACGGCGAGTTCGTGCTCGACCTCGCGGTCAGTGCGCAGCCCAACCGGGTCACAGAGGTTCAGGGCATCCTCCGCCTGCGGAACGAATTCGGCGGCTTCTTCGGGTCGGGCGTGACGATCGAGGTCCGCGAGCTTTGGGCGCGCGGCGTCGTCGCGAACGCCCTTGAATACCGCCTCGGAGATCTGGACCTGGCGCTCACGCCCTACACCGTCTTTCTCCCCGATGCCGATGGGACGGTCAACGCGCCAGCGGTCTTCGAGCCACAGCGCGAGCGGGTCTTCTACGAGGAGTTCTACACCGGGCAGAACACACGCCGCTTCCAAGGAGCCGACCTCGACTTCGGGCTCGCATTCGATCAGGTTCTAGATGAGGTCGATGTCCGCGGCTTCCTCGCTCGGCTGCGTCCCACAGACTTCACGACGACGCCGACGCGCCTGATCGCAGGCGGACGCGTCGGGGCGACGTCGGCGCGCATCGGCCCCCTCGGCACCCAGGCGACGCTCGGCGTCAACCACTCGTTCGTCTGGGACGATCTCGACTCCGGAAATGCCAACGACGGCATCCGAAACTCCGTCATCACCCTCGACGGCGCCCTCGGCCTCGTGGACGAGCCCGGGTACACCGCTCGACTCATCGGCGAAGGCGGCTGGTCGACGGTATCCCTGGCGCAGCAACGCGACTCGACGGCAGCAGGGGGCGACGTCACCGAGATCGTGGACCGGACGTTCGAGGAAGACGACACGTTCATCGTGCTCGGCCTCGAGGGCGGGTTCCCTCAATCGGGCATCGAGGCGGGGGTCCGGTTCGTCAACATGGGCCCGGACTTCTTCAGCGCAGCGGCCCAGAGCAAGCGCATCGACTACACGCGGGCGCTTGGCTCGTTCAACCGGATCGGGAACGAGCGCGGCCAGCGTCGGATCGCGCTGTTCGACGTCACCCGCGACCCGTCGGTCTACACCTTCCGCGTCGAGGACCAGCTGATGGTCTTCGACCCGCGGTACAACAACGCGCTGCCGTACGGTCGGGCGACGCCCAACCGCCGAGGCGTGCGCCTCGACGCCCGCTACACGCCAGATGGTAGCCCCCTGAGCGCCGACCTCCTGCTGGCGCTGCTGTCTGAGATTCGAGGGCAGGGTACCACAGAGCTCCGCGACTTCACGCTCGCCCGCGTCGGCGCGGACCTCGCCGTGGCACCGCTCGTCGGGTACGCACGCAACCTGGGCGTGTCGCTCGGTCTCCAGGTCGAGCAAACGAGCCGCGGCGGCGAGGCCATCGAAGCCGTCGACCTCTCCTCGCTCCTCATCGAGGCTGGCCTGTCGGCCGAGGTGTACGACCGGCTCGATGTGTTGCTCGGCGTCAGCAGCCGCCAGTCGGACGGCCGCGAGTACGTGCCTCAGTTCGAGCGCTTCAACGACATCCGCGACTTCCCCGGCCCGTTCGTCACCGACGACGCAGAGACGCTCCTCGGCGCCGGCCTGCGCTACCGGTTCCGCGACGAGATCTACCTGACCGTCCAAGTCCAGCGGTTCAGCTACGGCGACGACGCCACCCCCGACGACGACTACCACCTGGACCAGGTGTTCGCGCTCTTCAGCATGCCCTTCTAGTGATGCCCCGAGTCTCCTTCTACCGCGGCGCGCTCCTGGCAAGCCTCGCGATCGCGTTCTCCGCCAGCGGGTGCGACCACCTCA
>JBCDLV010000112.1:0-9848 GCA_038744895.1 Bacteroidota bacterium
GACCGCTGGGCAGAGCTGGCGGAGCGCGCGTAGGCGAGCCTCGGGCCGAAGAGTGCTCCTTGTGCCCTGCGGCGAGCAGCGGGCAGCCCCTACGTTAGGGATCCCGTCTGCGACAGCCGACCGTGTGTGTGCGCCTACACAGGTTGTTGCGACCGTCTCTCCCTTCGCAGCATGCTTGTTGGTCGCCGGCTTCCCCTCGTCGCCTACTGTCCCGGGAGAGCGTGGTTGCTAGCGCTGTGCGCGATGGTCATGTGGGGATGCTCAGTGTCCCCGCCGGCGTTCCCTCCCCACCAGATCGCCCCGGCAGAAGCAGAGCTCGCCGGCCTCCGCGCGACGACGTCCAGCCAGGTTCTCGGGAGCGTCGTCGATACGCGGCGGCGGACCATCGCGCAGCGTCTCTACGCGACCGATCCCTCGCATCCCGTAGCGCTCCAGGAGCTCGCGCTCACGGCGTACTGGGACCTCGACTGGAAGCTCAACCGCGTTCGCCGGCTGTATGGCCGCCCCAACCCTCGCAACCAGCGAGGCCTCGACGGCCGGGTCTGGCGGGCGCGGCGAGCGGCCCTGGACTGGGCAGAGCAGGGGCTTGCTGCAGATCCGCAGGCGTGGTGGCCGCATGAGGCACGGGCCCGCGTACACGGCCTCCTGGGCGACTTCGGCGGCGTACGCCAGGCTGGCGAGGCTGCGCGCGCAGCACATCCCGACTCGGCACGGGCCCTGCTATGGATCGGGCTCGGAGACCATCGGACCGACCGACCCGAGCGAGCACAAGCCGCGTTTGAGGCCGCCCTCGCTCTACTCCCGCCCGAGGAGCGAACGGTCTATACCGATCCGCGTAGCATTCTCACCACAACCGAGCGCGACGCATGGCCCGCGGACGACCCGGACGCCGCCGCGCGCTACTGGCACGCCGCAGACCCGCGTCGCCTGACACCCGCTAGCGAACGCTGGCTCGAGCACGTCGCACGGATCGCTTACGCCGACCTCATCTACTTCGACCCGTACGATCGAGGCCCCGGACACGAAACCGCGCGGGGCGAAATCCACGTCCGCTACGGCCCTGCGCGTCGAGAGGTCTGGAGCCTCTCGCAGGACGGGATGTTCCACCGCTGGACGTACGACGGGTTCTCGCTCGCGTTCAGGGACCTCAGCGTCTGGGGCGACCTCGTCCACGACGACGGATTCGTCGTCCGCCAGCTAGAGGCGAAGCTGGGGAGCACGTACCAACTCGAGCCACGCGGTGGCTGGTTCGAGCCCCCGATCGCTGTCGGCCGCCTTCGCGAGCCCGACGGCTCCACGGCACTGGCAGTTGCACTCGGCGTGCCAATGCGGCCGGAGGTCGGATCCGACAGGTCGTTCGACCTAAAGACGGGTCTGTTCGTCGTCGACGAAAGCGGCGGGGCGATCACAGCACACCGCGACGATCTCTCCGGGCAAGCCACGGGCCTCCGGGCAACCTCTCGCGGACGCCTCTGGACCGCAGGCAGCGTCGTCCCGCACCCGGGAACGGGGGCAGCACTCGTGGCAGAGATTGAGCAGACCTCAGCCCGGACGTTTGGGTCCATCGAGATTCCACTCGCCGAGCCACTGCCTGTGAACGGCCTCGTCCTCTCCGACCCGATCCTCGGCTCGACAGCACAGGACCGCGATGGGAGGTCTTTCGCCGACGGCCCCCTTCTACTCCGACGCGGGATCGCATTCCGACCGGTGGCCTTGGCTGAGTTTGCGACGACCGACCCGATCTACGTGTACTGGGAGGGGTACGGCCTCCTCGGTACAGACACACGCGTCGAGTACGAGTTGACGACCACGCTCCGCGCTGTTCCGGCGGGCGGGCTCCGCGGAGCCATCGGTCGGATCCTCGGAGGTGCAGGGCCGCCGACCGTCAGCGTCGCTATCGAGGGTGCCGCGCCACCCGACGAGGTCGGTGATTTCGTGATCGTCGACGCCTCGGGACAAGCTCCTGGTGAGTACGTGCTCACGCTCACGCTGCGCGACCGGATCTCGGGCGCCACGACCTCGTCGGCAGTGGCCCTCACACTCACCGACGGCGCTCGCTAAACGGGCGCTCGGCTGGCGGGTGCGATCCACCCGCCGTCGCGGGCTCGCCTGGGCCCGCCGGCTACGCCGCCGGTTCGACAGATCGCGACGCCACAGAGGTCGGCTCCACGGAGGCCGGCAGCACCGACGCGATGGCACGGGCGAGCGACGCCCGGTCCACCGGCTTGGCCAGGTGGCCGTCGGCGCCCGCTGAGAGGGACGTATCGCGGTCCCCTTCCATCGCATTCGCCGTCAGCATGATGATGACGGGCTGCACCTCCGCGGGGAGGGTCTCCCGCACACGCGCCGTGGCTTCCCATCCATCGAGTCGCGGCATCTGAATGTCCATGAGGACGAGGTCGAAGGGTCGCTGCATCTCGATGGCCGCGTGCAGTTCGTCCAGAGCAGCCAGGCCATTCTCGACGACGACGACGTCCTCGTATCCGAGACGCGAGAGCAGGCGAACGGCGACGCGCTGGTTCACCTTGTTGTCCTCGGCCATGAGGATGCGCAGCGCTCCGTTGAGATGACTGTCCGTGACCGGATCCGCTGGCGCATCGGCCTCGGGTACGATGTCGGTGGCCGGCGCCGCGATGTCCAGCGTAAACGTGGAGCCCTCACCGAGGGTGCTCTCGACGGTCAGGTCGCCGTCCATCTTCTGTGCCAGGCGAGAGGCGATGGCGAGCCCCAGGCCCGTGCCGCCGTGCGTCCGCGTCGTCGAGGCATCGGCTTGCGTGAACGTCTCGAAGATGGACTCCAAGCGGTCCGCCGGAATCCCGCGTCCCGTATCACGCACGTCGACCCGAAGGCGGCCAGCGTACGTCGAGATCCGGACGTCGACCCCCCCGCTGGCGGTGAACTTGACGGCATTCGACAGCAGGTTGAGGAGGATCTGATGCACCCGCGTCGGATCTCCCTCGACCGACCCCAGTGCTTCTGTGGCGTCGATGGTGAGCTCCAACCCCTTGTCCTCGGCTTTCGGGTGGACGATCGCCACGGCCTCGCGCGCCAGCTGTTCGGGATCGAATGGAATCGACTCTAGCTCGACGCCTCCGGCCTCGATCTTCGAGAGGTCCAGGATGTCGTTGATGATCGCCAGCAGGACGCCGGCGCTCGCGCGGATCGTGCCGACGAACTCGGTCTGCTCCTCATCGAGTTCCGTGTCCGTGAGGAGATCGGCCATCCCGAGGACGCCATTCATCGGGGTCCGGATCTCGTGGCTCATGGACGCGAGGAAATCGGACTTGGCACTCGCCGCCGACTCGGCGCGTGCGCGCTCGCGCTCGGCTACCCGGAGGGCCTCGTCGAGGGCCGACTCCGCTTGGAGGCGGATAGCGGTCAGAATCGACAACCCAACGACGACGACGGCGGCTGCGAGGGCCGAGATCAGGACATCGCCGGTTTCCATCATCCCAGCCGTCCCTCCTGCTACGATGAGTCCGACCGAGAATGCGCCGAAGACGGGCACCTCCCACTGGCGCTCGGCGAGGACGCTGACCGCGAGCGTAGTCAGGATGGGGACCGCGGCCATCCAGAGCAGCGCATCGTCGTGCTGGACCGCTGTGATCTTCAGCGTGTCCGCAACTGCGATCACGTAGACGACCAGGAGAACCCCTTCGCGCGTTCTCTCCCGCAGCCGAGGAATCGTCACGACCAGCGCCAGAATGACCAGTGGGAGCGCGTACGTCGCCACGCTCACCGCCGTGAACCAGGCCGCGATGTCTGAATAGACGATCAGGTTAACGCCCAGGCCAGCGACCCCTGCGAAGCCTAGGAAGCCGCAGTGGAGAGCAAATGGCGAAGGTCGTCGTGCACCCATTTCTCAGTTAGGATCGACCTCTATGGTGCTTTCTTTAGGATCTGGGCTGCCGCCAGCGGGGCTTTGCGGGGGCGATCTTCCGGTTTCGCTTCTGATTCGTTATGCCCGCCCTCGACTCGCTCCGCCAGCGGCTCTCCGAGACCGCCGACCTGGCCCACGCCGCTGCCGTTCTGGAATGGGACCAGGAGACCTACATGCCCGCTGGCGGTGCCGACGGGCGAGGCCGGCAGATTGCGACCCTGCGTCGGCTGGCCCACGAGCGATTTACGGACCCACAGGTCGGCGAGTGGCTGGAGGCCGCCACGCCGGAGACTGACCTGGACCGGGCCCTGTTGCGGGTCACCCGCCGCGACTGGAAGCGAGCGACGCGTCTGCCGGCACGGCTCGTCGCTGAGAAGGCTCGCGTCTCCTCACGCGCCCTGGAGGCCTGGCGAGCCGCCCGCGAGGCCGACCGGTTCGACCTCTTCGCGCCCCACCTGGACGCCACGCTCGCGCTCGCCCGTGAGGAGGCCGACCTCGTCCGCCCCCTCATCGCCGAGGAGCGCGGGGACGCATACGCCCCCACCGAGGCTGACGCCCGCTACGACGCCTTGCTGGACACCTACGAGCCTGGCGCCTCGACCGGCGACGTCGCGGCCACCTTCCGCCAGCTGCGAGACGGGCTGGCGCCGCTCGTGGCTGCCATCGCCGAGGCGGAGCCCATCGACGACTCCCCGCTGCGGCAGCGCTTCGACCCCGACGCACAGTGGGCCTTCGGCCTCGATGTGGCCCAAGCACTCGGGTACAGCCTAGACCACGGCCGCCAGGACAAGGCGGCCCACCCCTTCACCACGTCGTTCGGAGCCACGGATGTCCGCATCACGACGCGGGTCGACCCCGACGTCTTCTCGCGAGCGTTCTTCGGGACCGTCCACGAAGCCGGTCACGGCATCTACGAGCAGGGGTTCGCACCGAGTCTGGCGGGCACCCCGCTGGCGGACGGTGCCTCCCTGAGCGTCCACGAGAGCCAGTCGCGGCTCTACGAGAACCTCGTGTGCCGGTCCGAGGCGTTCTGGACCTGGGCCTTCCCGCTGGCGCAGGCCCGGTTCGACGCGCTCGCCGATGTGTCGAGAGACACGTTCGTGCACGCCATCAACCGCGTCGAGCCATCGCTCATCCGGGTGGAGGCCGACGAGTTGACGTACCACCTCCACGTCCTGCTCCGATTCGAGATCGAGCGCGCCCTGCTGGCGGGGAATCTCGCGGTCGCCGACCTCCCGGGTGCCTGGAACGAGGCCATGCGCGACCTCCTGGGCATCACGCCGCCCTCCGACGCCGACGGCTGCCTCCAGGACATCCACTGGTCGCTCGGGTCCATCGGCTACTTCCCGACCTACACGCTCGGGACGCTCATGAGCGCGCAGCTCTGGAACGCTGCGAGTCGCGACCTGGGGGGCTTGGACCGCCAGCTGGCGGTCGGCGACTTCGGGGGACTGCTCGAGTGGCTCCGGGAGCACGTCCACCGGTGGGGCCGGGCCAAGTCCGCCGACGAGATCCTCCGAGACACGACGGGAGGCGGGCTAGACGCCGGGCCCTGGCTGGCGTACGCCCGTGGCAAGGCAGAGGACCTGTACGGCGTCACGGCGTGAGCCGCCCCGCGCGGCCGCCCGTCGCTCCGCTCGACGGACGGCCGGCGTGTCCCCTTACGGGGGGACGGCCCCTCGTACGGGAGGGGCACACGGAATCGGGGCCGACGGGTCAGTCGGCTCGGTAGTCGTCGGGAGAGTTCACAGCCCCAGCAGTCCGAACCATCTCCCAGGCAACCTCCCGGATCTCGGACGCTGGGGCAGGGATGGACACCACCTGTGCACTGTGGAGGCGCTCGTCCCCGCGGAGGAACGCAGACCTCCCGGGCTGCTGCGAGAGCACCAGAAGGGGCACGCCAGGGAACGACTCGAACAGGACGTGGAGGTCTCTCTCTTCGTGCTCCAGCGTGTGGAGGTCGGCGACCAACAGGCGGAGCGCTTTCTCCCGTCCGAGGGCCGCGAGGCGGCGCAGCGTGTCCGCCGCGGTCACGTCGAACTCGGCCCGCAGGCATACCGTCATGAACACCTGCAGGGACGGCGCATCGGAGACGACGCCGATGGACCACCGTTGGAGACCCGAGTCTTCTGCCTCCAGGTGCGCGACGGCCTCGCGGACGGTCGGCGACACCGTGTAGGGAGCGACAGCGTCGTGGCGGTCGGTGTCTCTGGGAGACGACGAGGACATGAGCGGGCGGGCGTGAACGGTCCTCAGTCTCCCCCGAACGCGCCGACCGTCTCGACTACAAACCGCGCGAAACGGCGCCAGCGATGCGCATGCACGGTTCGTGCAAGCCTCTGAGCGGTCTGTGCAACGATTCGGCCACTCCGCTTCATCGTTCGTTCGTACGCGACGACAGCTTCACGCCTCCATCGCCTCTCACGCACGGAGCCTTCGGGCGCCCTCCATCAGATCTCTACGCCGCCGCCTCTGCGTACGCCGTCGGCGTTACTCCGTAGGCGTCGACGAAGGACCTCGTGAAGTACGAGACGCTGTTGAAGCCGACAGCATAGGCGACCTCCGCGACCGTCCCGGTCCTCTTTTCCAGCTGGCGCGCGGCCTGCGCCAGCCGATACCCGCGGATGATTTCCGTCGGCGTCTTGCCGAAGAGATCTTGCGTTCGGCGGCGCAGCTGAGACCCGCTCAGGCCGACAGCCGTAGCGAGGCCAGACGCCGAGAACTCGCCGTCCGAGAACTGCCGATGGACGGCCTCCTCGACCCGCTGGCGCAGCTCGTCGTCCGCGGAGAGGGCGTCGGGGAACGCGTCGCGGACGACCGGGAGCGGCGACTCCGCCAGCCGCCACGCCCGCCGTGCGCTGATCAGATTGGCGACGCGCGCGCGGAGCTCACGCGCGTCGAACGGCTTCGCGAGGTAGTCGTCGGCTCCAGCCTTGAGGCCCGCCAGCCGGTCCTCGACTTCGACGCGCGCCGTCAGGAGAACCACGGGCGTGGTGCTAAGCTCGGGATCGGTCCGGAGCGCACGCAGCATCGCGAGGCCATCCATCTCGGGCATGGCGACATCGCTCACGATGAGGTCGGGCAGATGTCGCCGGGCAACCTCCAGGCCTGCGGCACCATTCGGCGCCTCGTACACGCGGTACGCGGGCCGGAGGATGGACGCGACATACGCGCGGGCGTCGGTGGAGTCCTCGACCACCAGCACCGTCGTCCGGTCGGGTACCGGGCCGGAGGGATCCGGCGCTGCTGGCCGCTCGGCAGCCGCGAGGTCTGGGAGGAGCATGCCCGGCTGGTACGAGTCGCCAGAGGCTCCCTCGCTCACACCGCCATCGCGGACCGGGAGCCGAACCGTGAACTGCGCTCCGAATCCGACCCGGCTCTGCACCTTCACGGTTCCGCCGTGAAGCTCGGCGGCTTCTTTGACGATCGCCAGGCCGAGACCCGTGCTGCTCTCGCCGTCTGCGTGAGCGAGCGAGAACCGGTCGAAGAGGTCGCCGAACAAGTCGGGGTGGATTCCCACGCCGGTATCGTTGACACGGATCACAGCCGATTTGCCTCCATCGTCGGTGTAGGCCGTGACGAGCACCTTGCCACCCGCTGGCGTGAACTTGATGGCGTTGGACGTGAGGTTGAGCAGGATGTGCTCGATGAGGGCGACGTCGAAGTCGCCCACGAGCGGATCCTGTGGGGTGTCGCAGGTGAGCTGGACGCCCCGACGCTGGGCGTAGTCCTTGAACGCCTCCGCGAGGGTCCCGACCACCTCGCCCACGTCGACGCGCTGGAGCCGGAGCTCGGCCTGGCCGGCCTCCATCCGCGCGAGGTCGAGGATCTGGTCGACGAGGTGAAGCAAGCGCCGGCCATTGCGGCGGACGCCCTCCAGCGTCGTCCGGAGATCGGCCGGAAGGTCGTCCTCGGCGAGGAGGTCTTCGACGGGCCCGAGGATGAGCGTGAGCGGCGTCCGCGTCTCGTGGCTGACGTTGGCGAAGAGGTCGCGCTGGCCTTGGTTGAGCCGTTCGAGTTCTTCGGCATGGCGCTCGGCGTCCTCGGCGTGCCGCTCGGCACGGGCCGTTTCTCGCGCGAGATCGCGTGTCCGACTCGCGACCTCGACGCGAAGCTGCCGCTCGCGATGGCGAGCCTCGTGGGTGCGCCAGCGGTACACGCCGAACACCGTCCCGAGGCCGGCCAGCAGCACGAGGAGGCGGAACCACGTGGTTTCCCACCAGTGGGGCGCGACCTCGATGGTCGCCAGGATGACGTCGTCGCTCCAGACCCCGTACGCGTTGGCCGCGCGGACGTGGAAGCGATATGTGCCGGGATCTAGGTTGGTGTAGTACGCGACCCGATCGTCTGTGACGGCTCCCCACCCGTCGTCGTATCCCTCCAGCCAAACGCGGTAGCGGTTCGCGGAGGGGTCGGCGTAATGGAGCCCGACGTAGTCGATGCGGAGGTCGCGGGCATCCGGCCCGAGTCGCACCAGCCCCCCCGTCTCGACGATTCCAGGCCCGGACACGACCTCCTGGACCTGGCGGCGCGGTGCCACGACGACCCGTCGCAACCGAACCTCCGGCGGATGTGGGTTCTCGCGCAGCGCCGCGGGGTCGAACACGTTGAGGCCGTCGATCCCACCGAACATCAACGTGCCGTCGGCGGCTCGGTGGTAGGCGCCGCGATTGAACTCTGGTGACTGGAGTCCGCGCGCCTCGTTGAGGAGGGTAAAGGTGCCTGCCTCTGGGTCGAGCCGCGCCAGCCCGTCGTTCGTACTCACCCAGACATCGCCCGTCTCGCTGAGGAGCACGCCATTGATGTAGTTGTTCGGTAGGCCCGAGTTCGCTGACGTGTAGCGCTCCGCTCGGCGTGTTCGCAGGCTGAAACGATTGAGGCCTGCAACGGTCCCGACCCAAAGCACAGAATCACCGTCCGCGACCATCGACACGGTCGCATCGCTCGACAATGAGCCCGAGTCCTCCGGGTCGTGCCCGAAGATCTCACGCTCACCTGTCGTGGGGTCGTACCGGACGAGACCGACCCCCGACGCAATCCACAGCGCGCCGTCCGCGGTCTCGTGGATCGCCACCGCATCCGGGATGTCCGGAACCACCGTGAACGTGCCCGATGCCAGATCGAGCGACTGCAACTGGCGCGCGCCCACCCAGAACCGCCCGGCTTCGTCCTCGTGCACGAAGGCCGGGTTGATCGCCGCCACCGCTGGCGTTGGGAACGCGTACTCCGCGACGACTCGACCCGAGGCGTCGTGACGCCGCACCCCCCAGTTGACAACCGACCACAGGCGACCAGATCGGTCGCGGTCCAATCCGTACACCGTCCGGATTCCCGTGTCGGGCCACGAGACGCCAGCGGGCGGCGCAGGAAGCGGGAATCGCGTCACGCGACCGGTCTCGCGGTCGATCCGGTTGAGGCCCGCGTCGTTCAACCCCGCCCAGATCGAAGCCGAGTCCGACGCGATGGCGCGGAGGCTCGACGAGGCCAAGGAGGCAGAATCCCCAGGACGCGCCTGATAGACCGGGAATCGAGACGTCAGGAAGTCGGCGGAGGCCACTCCTGCTCCCCCGGTGGCCACCCAGAAGATGCCCGATCGGTCGAAGAGGACGTCGGTAGGCGTCGCGGTGGGCAGGGCGATCGCGTTGCCGGGCGCGTTGGACCGGACGGTGAGCACGCGCTCCGACGCGGTATCGAAGAGGACGAAGCCCGCCGCCGTCCCAATCCAGAGCCACCCCCGCGGCTCGGCGAACAGCGTCCGTGGCGCCTGGAGCAGAACGGGGTCGTCGAACTGCCGAACTGCGCCGGAGGCCGGGTCGATCCGGAAGAGTCCCGACTCGGCCACGGCCCAGAGCCACCCGCCGAACGCGAGTACCTGCTCGACCTGCCGTGCTGGCAGCGTTGCGACGCGCGTTAGCCCCTCCGCGTCTGCCAGGTACAGGCGCCCGCGCGACCCTGCGATCCACATCGC
>JBCDLV010000113.1:0-9799 GCA_038744895.1 Bacteroidota bacterium
ACCACCAGGTCGACGCCAGCTTCGTCGAAGAGCGCGAGTGCCCGGGCCTCGGCCTCCGGTTTCGTCTCGTTCGAGACCGGCACGTGGTGGTAGGCCACGCCGAATCGTTCGACTTCGGTCCGGAGATCGTCGTGGTTGCTGACGACGAGTGGTATCTCGCACGTGAGCTCGCCTCGCCGCCACAGCCAGAGGAGCTCCAGCAGGGCATGGTCGTACTTCGAGACCATGATCGCGACCCGGGCCTTCTGGGCCGAGTACGACACGCGCCAGTCCATCGCGAACGGCTCCGCCACGACGCGCTCGAACGCCCGCGCCAGTGCGTCCGCGTCTATGTCGAGGTGAGGCGTCGTGAACTCGGCCCGCAGGAAGAACGTGCCGCCCTCGGGCGCTGTCGCGTGCTGGTCGAATGCGGTGATGTTGGCGCCGTGGTTGCGCAGGAACCCGCTCACCGCTGCGACGATGCCCGGAGCGTCGGGGCAGGTGACCAGAAGGCGGGCCGTGGGGATGGGCATGGCGGATGGCGAGGAGGGCCCCAAGATCGCGCGATGCCTACTGCGCGAGGATCCGCGCAGGGTGGAACCTCCTCAGTGGCAGCCGGCCGTACCCGGTGACCTCAGATCCGATCGCCTCGGTGTCGCTGGACCCGAGCACGTGCGCGCCCGCTGGCGGTTGCGCCCTGAGGAATGCGCGACCTACCTGGGGCTCCACGGCGGATCGAGCGACGACCGCACCGTGGGGCTCCGGCCGGAGGGGCCTCCTCATGTAAGTGAATCGGGGGGGCAGCGCCGACAAACCACGTAGCGCCTAGAGTGGTTAGCGCCGGTCCACGTAGACGCCGCCGTTGGCCTCCGCCAGCTGGCGAAGAAAGTCGGTGTCCTGGTCGGGGCCGAGACCGATGGTGTGGAGCGTCACGCTGCCATTGTTCATCTGGCGCGAGCGGGAGACGATCTCCGCTGCGTTCGAGTCGGTCGGCTGGCCGTCCGTCATGAGGAAGATGGTGGTCACGCCGGGGACGTTGAAGGAGCGCTCCAGGGCGCCCAGGATCGGCGTGCCGCCGTCCGCATCGAGGCCGTTGACGTGCGTCATGGCGAGCGACTTGTTGCTGCCGGACGCGTCGACGAGGCTGCTGCGCCAGAAGTCGTGGGAGCCGCCGAAGGTCTGGACCGTGAACACCGTGGAGTTGTCGAGGCCGCGGATGACCGGGATCAGCTCGCGCTTGGCGCCGCCCAGCTTGGTGGCCTCGCCGCGCACCTGACCGCCGAGGAGCCGCCCGACGCGCCCGCCGACGGTGTTCTGGACGGCATCGCCGGCCTCACGCGCAGCGACGCCGCGGGCCTGGTCGGTGAGCGTCCCTTCTTGCTTGCCCTCCATGCTGCCCGACACGTCGATCACGAAGACCACGCCCTCACTGGGCAGGGCTGTGTCGATGCCGTAGTAGTCGGTGGAGGATTGGAGCGCGTAGCAGCCGGAGAAGAGCGCGACGCAGGCAACGAGAAGGAAGGAGCGAAGCATGGGAAGGCGAGTCAGTGGGACACCTTCACTTACCGCGAAACCGCTGGCGGACCGTCACGCCCGCGCTCTACCAGGGGCGCACCACGGCGCGGAGGCGAACCTCACGCGCGGGCGCCAGCCAAGCCACGATGAGCGGGTCCTCCGCCTGGCGATTGGGACGCGTCCGTGCGGCCGTGTAGTCGCGAACGCCTAGCAGATTGCGAGCGTCGAGGCGAAGCGTCACCCGAGGGAGGATGAGCGAGGCCCCCGCATCCACGGTGACCGCCGCCGGCAGGGTCAGCGAGCTGCCCAGCGTGCCGCTGCGCGCCCCCTGGACCCACGCGCCCGCCCGCACCGCCAGCGGGCCCCGCGCGATCTCCACCCACCCGCTGGCGGCATGGGCCGGCGCGAACGCCAGCGGTGTACCCGGTGGCACGTTGTCGTCCTCGATCACCTCGGCGTCGGTGTAGGCGTAGGTGGCGAGGGCCGTGAGGCCGCCGCCCTGGGCGCGGGCATCCACCTCGACGCCGCGGCTCCGCTGGCGCCCCGTCTGGTCCGCGAAGCCGCCCGGGCCGATGGTGAGCGCGTTGTCCTTGCGGATCCAGAACACGGACGCGGCGGCGGCTGCCCATCCCGACTCTACCTTCGCGCCGCCCTCGACTTGGACGCCGGTCGTCGGCTCGAACGGCTGGCCGTTGCGGTCGACGCGCTCGACGATGGGGTTGAAGGAGGTGCCTGTGGAGGCGTAGAGCGCCAGCCCGGGGACGGGCTCGACCACGAGGCCCGCCGAGGGCGTCACGGCCGTGACGCTGGCCGACCGCACACTGACGCCAGCGGGCACCTCGGGGGTGTCGGCGAGGGCCCGGACTGTCGCGTTGAAGCGGACGTGCGATACCCGGGCCGCGGCCACGGCGTGGATCGCCCCTCGCCCGAGTCGGAGCGTGGCCCGGTCCTGCACGAAGATCCCCGCGTCGAGGCCGCCGATGCTGGCATCGAGGTAGTCCACGTCCGCTGGCGGTACGCCCGTCGGTTGGGGCGCATCGAGATCGACGGACGGGATCGACGAGAACTGGAGGCCCGCGTCAGTGCTCGCGAGCGTGGCGGTCCCGTCGGCCTGTGCCCACGCCCGAATGGCCTCGGCGCCGAGCGTGAGCGCGTGCGTGACCGGGCCGGTGCGGACGAGGGCGTCGGCGAAGGCGGTGCCTTTGAGGTAGGTGAAGCCCAGCCCCTCGTTGCGGACGGAGCGAGCCACGTCGCCTCCAGCGGTCAAGCTGTCGAGGTCCAGGGCGCCTCGGTCCAGGCGGTAGCGGGCGAGCGAGACGCCGCCTCGCAGCCCGAGTCCCGGGCGAGGCGTCCAGTCCGCATTGGTGAACAGTCCTGCCGAGCGCCAGCGGTGGACCGCATCGGGCTCGCCGTGGAACCGCTCGCGAGGCGTCGCATCGACGGCGTCGAACGTGCGCGGCCCGACGGCTGGGAGTCCGGGGTCGATGGTGGTCTCCGCCGTGATGGCCTCCGCATCGACGTCGACGGTGAGCATCCGCGACGGCCGCCAGCGGACCGCTGGCGCCACGAAGGCCTCGGTCGCCTCCATCTCATCGCGTCCGAACTGCTGGCGCTCGACGGAGGCGTTGAGCCGGGCCGCCAGCGGGCCTCGCTCCGTCCCCACGTCTGCCGCGACACGGCCGGACCCGAGCGTTCCGGTTTCAGCCTCGACCTCTGCGAGCTGTCCACCCGGGGTCTCGGTGATGAAGTTGACGACGCCGCCGGGCTCCAGCCGGCCGTAGAGCACCGACGCGGGGCCGCGTAGCACCTCCACGCGCTCCACGTTGGCCTGGAGCCCGTCGTACAGGTAGGGAATTTCGACGCCGTTGCGCCGCACGCCGCCGCCCGTCTGGTCGGTCTGGAACCCTCGCAGCACCGGGATGGCGCCGGGTTCGCCTCGTGCGTCGGCCTGCGCGCCTGGCACGTTCCTGAGGGCGTCCCGCGCATCGCGAGCGGCCTGGGCGTCCAGCACGCCGCGCCCGACCACCGCGACCGACTGGGGAACTAGCAGCACCGGCGCATCTGCGCGCGTGGCCGTTTCGCTGCGACGCGCCTGGACCACGACCTCGGCCGCCGTCGTGACCGCTGGCGCCAGCAGAACCTCCACGCGTGCCGGTGCTGTGAGCGTCGTGTCGAGTGTCGCGTAGCCAAGCGCACTCACCCGGAGGCGGACGGCGCCAGCGGGTGCCGGAATCGTAAAGCGACCGTCCGCGTCGGCCGCGCGTCCGAGCGTCCCGCTGGCGGTCTCGGCGAGCACGCTTGCGCCCGCGATGGGGACCCTCGTTTCTGCGTCCGCGACGGCTCCTGTGACCTGTGCGCCGACGGGGACCGCCAGCGCGGCGGCGAGTGTCCACGCCCGAACGATCCGCACCGCTATTGGCGCTGGACCGTCAGAGCCACGTCACCGGTGAACTCCAGCGGTAGCCCGCCGAGCAACTCAGCGACGACGGCCCCTGGCGCGACGAGGTCGATCAGGTCGTCACTCGTCCGCTCGATCGTGAACGACGGAGCGATCGTGGTCCCGTTTTGGTCGACCAAGAGCACGAGCGTCTGCGTCGCCGAGACGGCCTGGTACGTCCCCTCGATCGAGATGTCCGCAATGTTGAGGAAGTCGTTTGCCAGATCGCTCAAGTCCGCGTCCAACCGGAAGTTTCCGGACGACTGGAAGCTGGCCGCGAGCTCGTCGACGACGGTGAACACGCCCTCGCTGAGGTCGCCAGAGTCGTCGCTGACGGCCGTAAGCACCCACGACCCGACGTAGAACTCAGCGTCGAGCTGGGTCTCGTCCTCTCCGCTGTCACAACCGGAGACGACGAACAGGAGCAGGAGCGAGAGGAAGGCGTGGCGCATGGAAGAGCGGAGGTGCGGGGGCGTCAAGGTAGAGGAATCCAGAAACGAGCCTAGGGTGAACGCGACCGTCGGCGATGCGATGCACGTTCAGAGACGCGTATCGTGTTGACCACGAGCGGTTATGCGGTTTTCCCGTAGCTGCCGCGCTCCGATCCCGAGTAGGCCCAGGCTGAGCACTGCGAACAGCGCGCCGACGAGTGTCTTGCCGCCGAGCTCGTGGAGGAGGACGAGGGTTCTGGGAAAGGTCTGGGCCGGTTGTCCCGCGGCCTCCCAGGCCGCGAGGTACGTGTAGATCCAGACGCCAGCTGCGGCAAACATGATTGCCACCGAGACGGTGCCAGCGAACGTGCGCCAGGGGCGCCGCGAGGAGCGGCCGTGGTACATCTGCTGTGCCATGACGGGGGCGTGTGCTAGCCGTCGGTGTCGACGGCGTTCGAGATCAGGAAAGGAGAGTTCACGTCTCCGGTGATCCGCTCGTACTGGAGGAACGACTCGCTGGGGACCTCGATGGTCTCGCCGGTGAAGCCCGCTGGCGACAGGTCCGGGGCGTCGAAGGGATCTCTGTCGTAAACGTCGAAGGTCTCCCCATAGGCTTGCAGCGTTACGATCTCCGCTCCTAGCTCTCGGATGACGTACCACTGCTTCTGCTCGAAGTTCATCGTGGTTCGGTCCGAGAGGTCGCCGCTGTTGGTCTCCAGGTAATCGCCGACTGCCGGGGAGGAGAGGACCGCCTCGATACGGGCCTGCTGATCCTCGTAGCTCGTGTCCGATGTCGCCGTGTAGAGGCCAACAGGGATGGCCACGATCAGAAACGCCGCCAGGCCGAACAGCAGCTTTCCCCAGATGCTGACTCGTGTCTCGGCGACGAGGTCTGTCCGGGCTTGAAGGGCCTCGAACGCGTGCTCCATGTCTTCCGTCCACGCCATCGGAGGGATTTCCTCGCCCGACGACGCGCACACGGCAATCCCGGACGCCTTCTCCGTCGCCTTGTAGATAAATCCGGAATCGACCGTCCGCTGGAGTAGCGTGAACGTGATGCCGCCGTTCGGGCAGGACGTGTGGGTCAGCGAGCCGATCGTCTCCTCGGCAACAGGGACGTACTCCTCAACGACACGGATGAACACGGTCGGGTGGTGGGTGAGTGTGCGCGGACGTTACCACCGCCGGGAGGGCTCTGGACGGTGCGTAAGCAGCCCGACCATGGCCACCGCTGGCGTGACGATGGGGCCCTCCTGTGCCGTGCCGCGGACGCTCCGACTACCGTCGCTCGACCTCTGGCGGTGCCTCAGGCATTGACCTCGTCGGATGCCTCGAAGGCCACGCCAGCGGACTCCCGCTCGCCTGCGAGGCAACCCACGGGACGGAGCCTAGACGTCGGCTCGATGTTCCTCTCGCTCGTCAGCGCGGTCCGTGCGAAGCTGCGACAGCCCAGAGCCGATCATGACGAGGGTTAGGACGGCGAAGATGCCGCCGATGAGCGTTCTGCCCCCGAACTCGTACAGGCGGACGATGACGAACGGGGCGCGCCGGGTGGGCCCGCCCGCAGAGTCCCATGCGGCCATTTCGAGGTAGACGTAGATCCCTCCGGCGGCGAAGAGCAGCGCGATGGCTAGCGTGCCAGCAAACGACCACCAGGGGCGTGCAGACGAGCGGGATTGATTCATGTCCTGAGTCATTTGGGTTGGTGTGCTGGTACGAGTGCCGTACCCACCTCCATCGACCGCGTTGGAGACGGTGAGCTTCCGTCCTCTGGTAGGGCGGATGCTCGACCGAGTCCTGCGAGACATCGACGGCCGTTCCTGTGAACCCGCTGGCGTATGGGGCTGGGGTGCCGAACGAACCGACCCCCGGATCCGAGGTGCCCCTCGACAGGCGAGCGCCATCATGGTCTCGACCCCGGACACTCGGGGGCCGCCGATTATGACGAAACGGGCAGATCAGCGAGCCGACCGGTCGCTGGTGGATCGGGCCGTGCCCGTCGGCGACACGAATGTGCACGGTCGTGTGGTGGGTGCGTGCGCCCGGAGCTTACCACCGGTGAGGCTCCCACGGAGCATGCTCACCTCGATTCGTCGCCGCCCGCGGACGAGACGATGGGGCTCTCCTGTGCCGTGCGCCACGGACGCTCCGGCCACCAGTGCTCGGCCGCTGGCGGTGCCTCGGGAATGACGCTTTGCCCGGGCCGAGGAATGGCGATCGGGACGCCAGCAGCCTCGGCGGCCACCAGGGCGCGCTCGGCGGGTTCGGTCCACCCGTGAAAGGCCAGGTTGAACGTTCCCCAGTGGACTGGAAGCATGAGCCCCCCGCTGGCGTCCACGACAGCATCGACGGCGTGCTCCGGTCCCATGTGGATGTCCGACCAGCGTGCATCGTACGCGCCCGCCTCGGCCAGGGTGATCTCGAACGGGCCCAGGCGGCTGCCCACGTCTGCGAAGGCGTGTTGATAGCCTCCGTCGCCCGTGGCGTAGACGCGCCGCTCGTCGCCGAGGATGGCCCAGCCGCACCAGAGCGTGCGGTTGCGGTCCGTCAGGAAGCGACCCGAGAAGTGCCGCGCGGGTGTGCACACGAGCCGAATGCCCGACACGTCCGCCTCTTCCCACCAGTCGTGCTCTGTGATCCGCGCAGCCGGCACGCCCCAGCGCTCCAGGTGTGCGCCGACGCCCAGCGGACACACCCAGCGGGGAGCGCGCCACGCCAGCTGGCGGACGGCGTTGTAATCGAGGTGGTCGTAGTGGTCGTGCGTGAGGACGACGGCGTCGAGATCGGGAACGTCCGCCAGCGGGAGCGGGGGGACGTGAAAACGCCGAATGCCGAAGAGCGGGCCTGGCGAGGCGTGGTCGCTGAACAGGGGGTCGATCAGCAGGCGCCGCCCCTCGATTTCGATCAACGTGGTCGAGTGGCCGAGCCAGGTCACCCGGAGCGATTGAGGCTCCGCAAAGTCCGATGCCTGGCGGCGAGCGATGGGCGGCGGTGCGTCGGGTGTGCGATGCTCCGTACGTCCAAAGAGCCACTCGCCCAGGATCTCAGGGCCGCCGGCGGACTGCGGAGGCTCAGGATTCTGAAAGCCGTTCCCGTTCCACTGGGGAGAGGTCTGCATTCGCCGGAGCCGCTCGCCCGTGGGCGCCGCTCCGAATGTGGGATGCCGGAGGGCGGCGGCTGCGCCGCCGAGGGCACCCAGCGCGAGTCCGCTGGCGGTCAGAACACGAGACGATGGCATGGGGGTGCGAGAGAGGGGGGGCTGTGACGAGGTGCGGCACATTCCGATCCTGGGCGCTGGCCCGGCCCCTGCGGTCCTCTTCCAAGCGCGGTCCGATGCCCGGCTGCGCCAGCGGGTCAATCGAATGCCAAGACGGGCAGGAGAGACCACAAGCGCTGTCCAGCGTCGTGGACGATCTCGCGACAGGGATGGCGCGAACCGAGCGAATTGACCCGCAGGCATGGCGGTTGTGTCACGACCGTGTGACCTCACCCGCCTCCGTTGCGGCTCCCTTCGTGCGCCCCGCCCAGCGCGACCGTGACTTCGCCTTCCACTTCCACCACGTGATGAACCGACCGATTCTCTCCCTATCGGCTCTCGTCGGATTCGCCATGCTCAGCGGCTGCGCTGGCCTCGGCTATTACAACGGCGGGTACAACGATGGCTACTACAACGACGGGTACTACGGCGATGCCCGGACCGACCGGCGCTACGACGACCGGAGGTCTGGCTACTGGCGCTCCGTCGAGCGTGACGCGCGCCGCTACGTCGACAATCTTGATCGCTACCTCCGCATCTCGAACCGTGAGGAGCGCGAGATCCGGCGTCTCCTGGTCGACCGGACGTACCGCCTGCTCGACCGGACGCCTGTCCGGCGCCACGCCCGCGTCTACCCATTCCCGCGCCGCTCCAGCAGCGCTCGCGGATGGTGGGCCGAGACGGATCGTCGGATCGAGCGCATACTCGATCGCCGCTTCCGCGAGCCGTACCGCTACTACAACCGCTACGGCGCTCGGCGCTACCAGGATTACTACCGCTACCGCCGCTGGGACGACCGGATCGGGTGGTACGACACACGCCGCGACCGTCGCTACAACGATGGGCGACGCCGTGACCGACGTGACGCCGAGCGGGCTCGCGACCGCCGTCGCGACCGCCGCGAGGATGCTCGCCAGCGGGAGCGCCGTGAGGAGCGCCGCCGCGCCGAGCGCCAGCGGGAGCGTCGTGAGGAGGCACGTCGGCAGGAGCGTCGCGAAGAGCGCCGCCGTGCCGAGCGCCGTACTCAGCGCCAGGAGGAGCGCCGCCGCACCGAGCGTCGCGCCGAGCGACGTCAAGAGCAACGACGTGCTGAGCGTCGCCAGGAGCAGCGGCGCACGGAGCGCCGTCAGGAGCGTCGCCGAACCGAGCGCCGCCAAGAGCGGCAGCGGACCGAGCGTCGTGCAGAGCGCCGCGACGACCGCCGCACCGAGCGCCGAACCGAGCGCCGAACCGAGCGCCGTGCGGACCGCCGCGACGACGACGACGATGCACGCCAGCGGAGGCGCAGCCGCCGCGGTGGCAGCGAATAACGTCCCCGCACGCCCCGAATAACTCGAGCGCCCGTCCCGGCTTGGCTGGGGCGGGCGCCGTCGTGTACCGCTGGCGTTGGGCGCGATGAGTAGCAGCGATCGATCTCGACAGCATCCGCTGGCGAGGAACGTGTCAACCCTCTCTCTCCCGTTGGGAACCGCCAGCGGGCGGGCCCGCTAGGGCATCGTCTCGCCAGCGGTGACCGCCAACTCGAGCGTGTTCTCCGCTGGCGGCAGCGGGCAGGAGTACGACACGTCGTACACGCAGTACGGGTTGTACGCGCGGTTCAGGTCCAACGCATACCGACCCGATGGCTGCTCCTCCAGGTCGAGGTAGCGGCCCCCTCCGTATGTCTGGCGGTTGTTGGTGGCATCTCGGAAGGGCACGAACAGGTCCGCGGTGCCGAAGACGGAGCGAAACGCCTCCAGGCGCCACTGCACGCCGCTCGCCTCGAACACCAGGTGGCCGGCCGAGATCATGGGGCGCAACTCGCCCGTGGTCGTTGGGAACGCGACCGTGTCCTGGCTGACCGCCGGAACCAACACCGCCGACACCGCCAGCGTCGAGTCGTACGGGAAGTACGACAGCCCGTCGAAGCCGGTGGTGTCCGCCAGCGGTGACACCGGCGACCGAAAGAGCGAGTCGCGGGATGTCACCCACTCCCCCCAGCGCTCCGCCATCTGGGCCCGGTCGACCGACGGTGGTGCCTCGGCGGCGCACCCGATCAGGACAGTGAATACGAGAAGGGCGAACCGCATGGGGTAGGAGCGATATCCTGAAGCTACACGCCTACATTCCAACGTCCACGCCCACCACCGAGATGCGTACCTCTTTCGTCGTAATCGCCCTGCTGGCGATCGGTCTCGTTCC
>JBCDLV010000114.1:0-9790 GCA_038744895.1 Bacteroidota bacterium
CGGAACCGCTCGCGCCACGCCGCTTTCTCCGCCGCCACAGTGCCCTCAGCCATGAGCGATACCCGACTCGACCAGTTCGACGCCTACCGCGCCCGAATGAACGCCCGCATCCTGGACGACGGGGATCACCTGGGCATCAAGCGGTTCTTCAACCTCGACACGGCCGCGTATCGGGACGGTGCCCTCGACGGCAAGACCAAGGAGCTGCTGGGCCTGGTGGCCTCCGCCGTTCTGCGGTGCAACGACTGCATCGACTACCACCTCGAGCAGTGCGCCGAGGCGGGATACACCGATGCCGAGTTGATGGACGCGCTCAACGTGTCGCTGATCGTCGGCGGGAGCATCGTGATTCCTCACCTGCGCCATGCTGTCGAGACGATCGACATGATCCGGGAGCGTCAGGCCTAGCTGCCGGGTCACCAGGCCACCAGGGCAGGGAAGAGGGGGAGCAGGTAGCGCTGGCTCGTGACGAGGTAGGGCATGCCGCCGCCGCCTGTCCCGGATCCGTCCGCGATCTGGCGCCTGGCCGTTCGCCGGTGGACCGTCAAGAACGACCCGCTGGCGGAGCCGTGCATGGCCTCGTCGGTCTCTCGGATCCGGTCGAGGATGTAGACGAGGGCACTTTCCGGCGCCTCGTCGCGCAGAACGTCCGCACCCAGCCGCGCGGGGCCTAGCCGGGCGCGACGCTCGTTCTCCGTATCCACGGCGGCTCGTAGATCCTTCTCGAAGGCGCCGACGGCACGCTCTGGATCGTCCCCTTCGCTGCGTCCGAGCGTGGCGCGGAACCGGTCGACGGCGCGGTCCACGTCGGCGTCTGGGATCGGTGCAGGTGCTGGCGCATCCTCGGTCGCCATCGCGGAGACTTCCGCCAATGCCGTGAGGAGCGAATGCGCAGCGTCGTCGAGGCGCACGGCCGCTGCGGAGGGATGGTCACGGCTCGGAGTCGCCAGCGGGGCGCCTTCTTGCAGCACGACCTCAGCGGCCAGTGCGACGTGTCCGCATGGCGGCTCGGCGTAGTGGTGCGCGAACGTGTCGCCGGGAAACACCCGGAGATCAAACAGCGGCCCCTTTGCGAGCCCACGTTGGATCAGCCGAAGCTGAGCCGTCTGAAACCCGGACGTGGGGGTGAGGTGCGGCCGGAAGGCGTTGAACTCGACGCTCGAGAAGAGCACGTCTCCGTCTTCGTTGGCGCCCACGAGCTCCATCACGCGCGGCAGCAGCCGGCCTGCGCTGTGTCGAAGCCTGCTGGCGGCCGTGATCGCCGGCCGCCAGCAGGCCGACTCCGGAGAGCCCTCGTCATCCACCTCGCCCTCGGCGAGTGCCAGCGCACGGCGTTCGCCAGCGGGACGCGACGCGACGTGCTCCAGCGTGCGCGCGATGACGGCCAGGTCGAAGGCCATCTGGCGAAAGGCGATTTCGCACAACTGGTGGACCGTGAGAAACGCGCGCTCATCCGGAACGGTCGACGTCGGGGTCCCCGCTGCCAGGATCTGGCCGATCCCGATGTAGTCCCCGTAGGTGAACGCGTGCCGACCTTCGCCGTCAGGGGCATTCACGAGTGGATCGCCAGCGGGGTCTTTGAGCCGGTTGGTCTCAGGGTCGACCCGAGATTGCGGCGCCAGATCGTACGCCCACCATGTGTTTGCTGGATTTGGAGACATTGCGGAGCGGCGTTGCGGGTCTCAGAGGTTAGCGCCTGGGGGCTGGTGTCGCGGTCTACACCTACACGAGGATTGCCATGATCCGGCTTGGCATCGACTCCGCTTTCGACTATACCGTTGACCCGTCGGCGCGCCTCGCCTTGGTCGCCTTCACGGGAACCCTGACGGGCGGTCAGATGCTCGCGGCCGTCCAGACGGTTCACGCAGACCCCCGTTGGCAGCCGGGCTTCAGTGCAATCTGGGATTGCATGCGTGTCCGCGCCCACATCGTGGCCCCAGAGGAGGTACAGCCGCTTCTCGATCAGACAGCGTTCAGCGAGTCGTCGATGGACGTGTTGCTGGAAACCGAAGAGCTCTCCCGAAACTTCTTCTCCGACATGTTCACGCGCCAGCTCCGGGCACTCGGCAAGAACGCCTGGGTTCGCGAGAGCCTGGATGAGGGCCTGGCCCAGCTGGGCCGAGAGGCTCTCCCAGAGCGCCTGTTGCGGGTGTACGACGAATTTGGCGACTAGGAAAGTCGCCAGCGGCTGTTTCCGCTCTCCCTTCACGAGAAGGGGTGACGGTCGGAATACCTTTGCATCGCCTCGTCCGGACACTCCCGGGCAGGGCCACGGCCGCAGCAGACCGCCGTCCTCCGAGCAGGGACGCAGGTTTTCACGGCCCCGCCCCGCCTGCGTGGCCCGCTAGCTCCGCTGGCGATCGCTGCGACACCACACGTCCCACCCGGCACAATCCGCATGTTCGACACGCTATCCGACAAGCTCGACGCTGCCCTCAAGAATGTGAAGGGCGAGGGTCGGATCAACGACCTCAACATCGCAGAGACGATGCGCGAGGTCCGGCGCGCCCTCCTCGACGCCGACGTCAACTACCAGGTTGCCAAAGACTTTACGAACAAGGTTCGTGAGGCCGTCCAGGACGACAAGGTGCTGCAGGCCGTCAACCCAGGTCAGCAGTTCGTCAAGGCGATCTACGATGAGTTGGTCTACCTGCTGGGCGATGTCCACGTCGATCTGAACCAGGCCAAGAAGCCGCCGACCGTGATCCTGGTGGCCGGGCTTCAAGGCGCCGGCAAGACCACGTTTGTCGGCAAGCTGGCGCTCTTCCTCAAGGGCAAGGGGCGCAGTCCGATGGTGGCCGCTGCCGACGTCTACCGCCCGGCAGCCGTCGACCAGCTGGAAACGCTCGCCGCCCAGGTGGATGTCCCGGCCTTCGCCAAGCGCGGAGAGGATGGAACGCCGCTGAAGGACGCCGTCGCCGTCGCGCGAGACGCGGTCGCCGAAGCCCGGCGGACCGGGCGCGACACGGTTATCATCGACACGGCCGGCCGTCTCCACGTCGACGAGGCCATGATGGACGAGGTCGTCGCGATCAAGCAGGCGACCGAGCCTGACGAGATCCTGTTCGTCGTCGACGCCATGACGGGCCAGGACGCCGTCAACACGGCGAAGGCGTTCAACGACCGCCTCAACGTCGACGGCGTCGTGCTGACGAAGCTGGACGGCGATACCCGCGGCGGCGCTGCGCTTTCGATCCGGTCCGTCGTCGAGAAGCCTATCAAATTCGCCTCGACTGGCGAAAAGCTTGATGCGCTCACGGAGTTCTTCCCGGACCGCATGGCCCAGCGCATCCTCGGGATGGGCGACGTGGTCTCGTTCGTCGAGAAGGCCCAGGAGCAGTTCGATGCGGAGGAAGCCGAGAAGCTGCAGCGCAAGTTTCGGACGCAGGACTTCGACCTTCAGGACTTCTACGATCAGCTTCAGAAGATCAAGAACATGGGGTCCCTGAAGGACCTCCTGGGCATGATCCCCGGCGTCGGCAAGGCGATGAAGCAGATCGACGTCGATGACGATGCCTTCCGCCACATCGAAGCGCTCATCCAGTCGATGACGCCCTACGAGCGTGCCAACCCCGACAAGATCAACGGCTCGCGCCGCCGTCGCATCGCGCGCGGCGCCGGTCTCGAAGTCCAAGACGTCAACTCTCTTCTGAAGCAGTTCCGCGAGATGAAGAAGATGATGCGGACGATGTCCAAGCTCCAAGGCAAGGGGCGCTCCATCGACCCCAACCAACTACTGGCGGGCCGCTAGTCCGCCCGGCTCGCAGCCCTCACAGAGCTACGGCTCTGAGAACTGCGAATCCCTCAATCTCGAACCCAACCACTGGTCTCTCATGTCTGTCAAGCTCCGTTTCCGTCGTATGGGGCGGAAGAAGCTCCCCGTCTTCGGCCTCGTCGCCACCGATAGCCGCTCGCCTCGCGATGGCCGGTTCATCGAGGACCTCGGCCGGTACGAGCCGGTCGCTGAGCCCGCGACGGTCAAGCTCGACGCCGAGCGTATCGTCTACTGGCTCGGTCAAGGCGCCCAGCCGTCCCACACCGTCCGCAACCTTCTCCAGAAGGAGGGGATCCTCCTCCGCTGGGCCCTCACGCGCCAGGGCAAGGAAGCCGAGGAGATCGAGACGGCCGTGGCCGAGTTCAAGGAGCGCCGCACCGAGAAAGCCGCCAGCTCAGGAAAGAAGACGCGCGCCGAGCGCCGAGCGGAGGCCCTGGAGGCCGAGCGTCAAGCCGCCAAGGAGAAGGCGGCAGAGCTTGCCAAGGAGCGTGCCGAGCGCGAGGCCGAGCTCCAGCGCCAGCGGGAGGAGGCAGAGGCCGCCGCTCGCGCCGAGGCCGAGGCGGCCCGCGAAGAGGCCGCCGCCGCCGCTGCCGATTCCGAGGCCATGACGGAGGCCGCCGATGCGCCGCCCGCCGCTGAGCAGGCAGAGGCTCAGGCGGAGGCCGAGGCCGACGGCGGCGACGCCGCTGTGGAGGCCACAAGCGAGGAGGCTGTCGCGGACGCTGCCCCCGACGCCGCTGAGGAGCAGCCGGCCGTCGTCGAGGACACGGCGGATGCCGCCGCAGACGCCGCTGGCGAGGACGTCGCCGAGCAGACCGACGCCGCTACGACCGAGACAGAGGCTGCTGCCGAGGAGTCCCCTTCAGACGACACCCCGGCTGAGGAGCCCGCTGGCGACGACACGCCAGCAGAGGAGCCCGCAGCGGAGGACGCGCCAGCGGAGGAGTCCGCGCCGGAGGAGGCCTCCGCAGAGGAGTCCGACGAGGACAAAGCGTAGCCCGCTTGCGGCTGGCGGCGCGTGTCGCCAGCCGCAGCGACTGCCGTCATGGCCGATCCAGACCGCCTCCTGCTCATGGGCCGCGTCGGCAAGACGCACGGGGTCCGCGGCGAGGTCAAAGTGATGCCCGAGACCGACGACCCCGAGCGGTTCGGCGAGCTCGGACAGGTATATCTGGGCGAGTCCGCCGAGGCGGCCCGCCGGGTCGACATCGAAGGCGTCCGCTTTCAGTATCCCAAGGGTCGGGTCGTCCCCCTGCTGGCGCTCGCCGGTATCGACACGCTCGACGCTGCGGAGGAACTCCGTGGACAACGCCTGTTCGCCGACCCTGACGACCTTCCGAAGCTGGAAGCCGGGGAGGCCTACCTGCACGACCTAATCGGGCTGGCGGTCTACCTGGTCGACGAGCAGGGCAACGAAGCCGACGAGCCGGTCGGGACGGTCCGTGACCTCTACGACGGTGCCCAACTGCTCTTCGGCATCGACCGTCCGGGTCTCGGCGAGGTGCTGCTGCCCGACGTGGACGAGTTCGTGATCCGGCTCGACATGGAAGCCAAGCGTCTCTATGTGCGTCCGCCAGCGGGCCTCTTCGAATAGGTCCCACTCGCAGCCAGACGCACGGATCCGGTCCCCACGCGACGCGCCATGGTTCGCTTCGACCTCATTACGGCCCTGCCGGACCTCGTTCGGAGTCCGCTGGAGCACTCCATCCTGAAACGTGCGCAGGACAAGGGGCTCGTCCAGGTGGCCGTCCACGACCTGAGGGACTGGGGCCTCGGTCGCTACCGGCAAATCGACGACGCTCCCTATGGTGGCATGGGCGGGATGGTGCTCAAGCCCGAGCCGCTGTTCGCCTGTGTGGAGCATCTCCAAGCGAAGCACGGGCCCTACGACGAGGTCATCTTCCTCACGCCCGATGGCGAGCGGTTCGACCAGCCACTGGCGAATGAGCTGTCGCTCTCCACGCGTCTCCTGCTGATCGCCGGGCACTACAAGAACATCGACCAGCGAGTCCGTGATGTGCTCGTGACCCGGGAGGTTTCCGTCGGAGACTACGTGCTCTCCGGTGGAGAGCTTCCCGCAGTGGTCGTCATCGACGCGGTCGCACGGCTCGTACCCGGGGTGCTCGGAGATGCTGGGTCGGCGCTCAGCGACAGCTTCCAGGACGGCCTGCTGGATGCCCCCAGCTACACGCGACCTGCCGAGTTTCGCGGGCTGTCCGTTCCCGACGTGCTCCGCTCCGGCGACCACGAGGCCATCCTGGCGTGGCGAGAGCGCCAGCGGGTCGAGCGAACCCAGCGTCGCCGCCCGGACCTGTTGGCGACCGAGAACAGCGCGTCTGGGGAGGGCGAAGAATCCCCGTAGACGCCAGGCTGGCGCGGATCCAGTGCCAGCGGACCCTACCTTTCTGTTTCGCGCCCATGGGCTGGCGCGCACCCACCCGATTCGACCTCTGAAGACATGGCGACCGACCTCATGGGCCTCGTAGAGGCCACCCAGCTTCGCGACGACCTCCCCGACTTCGCCGCTGGCGATACCGTCCGCGTGCACGTCCGCGTGATCGAGGGCGACAAGGAGCGCATCCAGATCTTCGAGGGCGTCGTGATCGCGATCCAGAACGGCGGCGTGTCCGAGTCCTTCACGGTGCGCAAGATCTCGAACGGCGTCGGCGTGGAGCGAATCTTCCCGTTCGCGTCGCCGCGCGTGGCGAAGGTCGAGGTGGTCCGCTACGGACGCGTTCGGCGTGCGAAGCTTTACTACCTCCGCGGCCTCCGCGGCAAGGCCGCGCGCATCACCGAGCGCCGCCGCAGCTAAGGCTAGCCGCCTCACGTGAGCGCCAGCGGGACGGCCTGCTGGCGTACCCGACACACGAGGCCCACGGATCCATGCGCCTCGCTGTCTGGCCCGTCGCCCCTGCTCGTGCGCTTGCCGATGCATTGGGTGACCTTGTCACGGAGACGGTCGAGGTCGAGCCTCACGACGCCAAGAGCGCTCTCGTCGAGGGACGCGTCGACCTGGCGCTTCTACCCACGCTGGAGGTGTTCAAGGCGGCCGACTCGCAGGACGGTGGCATCGAGTCGATTCCCGGCGTCGCTCTCGTCGGCGAAAGAAGCCCCCGTCGGCACATCGTGGTGGGCTCATCGCTCGACGCCATCGAGACGATTGGATTCGACCCGCGCGATGCACAGGAGGCGCTACTCACCCAGCTGGTCCTCCGTGAGCACTACGGCACCCAAGCGACGTTCGCCCTCGCGACACCGGAGACGCCGCTGTCAGATGTTCTCGATCGCCAGTCCGCAGCGCTCGTGAGCGTCGACCAGCCGGCGCCAGCGGGAGCGTTCGTTTTGGACCCCGGCCAGGAGTGGCTCGACCTGACCCTTCGTCCGTATCCGTGGGGTCTGCTGGCGGTTCGCGCAGGAGCGCTGGATCCGGACACCACCCAGCGTATCGTCGCGACGGTTCAGGGTGCGGGTCCCTCCGATGCCCTCATGGCAGATGGCGTCCTGGTGTACCAACTGACGCTGGACGGCTATGCGGTCGACGGGTTGGACCAGCTGGCGGATTATCTCTTCCAGACAGGTACGCTGTCCGCAGTCCCCGATATCCCGTTCGCTGCACTCCCAGAGCCGGAAGCGTCCAGCGACGAGGCGGAAGTCTAGTGGCGGCTGGTGTCAAGACCATCGTGACCAACCGGCGAGCGCGGTTCGACTACGAACTGGGGGATCGCTTCGAGGCGGGCATCGTGCTGACGGGGTCCGAGGTCAAGTCCCTCCGTAATGGGAGTGCGCAGTTGGCCGAGGCCTTCGTCAAAGTCGGCCGTCACGGCGTGGACCTGATGAACGCGACGATCCCTCCCTACGAGATGGGAGGCTACGCGAACCACGAACCCCGGCAGCCGCGACGCCTCCTCCTGCACCGAGCGGAGATCGAGAAGCTTCGGAAGGGGACCGAGCAGAAGGGCATGACGATCGTCCCGCTCAAGCTGTACTTCAAAGACGGCCGAGCCAAGCTGGAACTGGCGCTGGGCAAGGGCAAGAAGACCGTCGACAAGCGCCATTCCATCGCGGAGCGCGAAGCGAAGCGTCGGATCGACCGCATGATGAAGAACCGCTAGCTGGCCAGGTGCCGTCGTCGAGTCGACGGGGCAGGCACCTTGCCTTGACACGAGTCGTTTGTTCGTGCACGTTGGGCACGCTTCATGCCCGGCGCACCCGCCGCTCTCTCGCCACGTTCGCTCCAATGCGTTACCTGATTCTGCTCGCTGCCCTCGTCGCTGTTTCCGCGCCAGCGGGTGCGCAAAGCGGTCCGTACGAGGAGGGCGTCGAGGCCTACCGCGATGGTGAGTTTCAGCAGGCGGTCCGGGCGCTGGAGCGCGCTGTAGAAGCCAACCCCGACGACGCCGAGGCGCACTACCTGCTGGCGCGTGTCCTGTTCGACGAAAGGAACCCGGACCGCGATGAGGGGCGCGCAGGCCGGGAGATCGACCGCGCTGTCGACCTCGATCCGGACAACGTGGTCTACCTGGTGGCCCGGTTGGAGCAGCTCCGCGGAGACACCTGGAACTACTTCCAAGAGATCCTCCGCGTCCAGCGACGGCGAGAGCTCGCGAACAAGATCCTTTCGCTCGACTCGACCAACGCGTTTGCGCACGAGGAGCTCGGCGAGCAGGCCATCGTCGACTACTACCAGTACCGCAACGCGATCCAGCTGCCGGGCATTGAGTTCCGGTCCCAAGACGTCGGCCGTGCTGAGGATGCGCCTGCGGAAACAGGTGCCAGCCTCTCGGTTGACGATCCCTCGGCAGGCGCCGATGCGGCGGAGTCGATTCCTACGGATGGGCCTGATCCGGCGTCGTTCGACGGTCTATTTGGTGAGCAGATCGCAGACCGATTCGACGTCGCAGAGCTTCGACGCCGAGGCGTCCCCGTTACGGACTACTCCGACCGCGCGAACCGGGCGTACGACCGGGCGATCGGTCACCTGAGGATGGCCGTGGAGCAGGATCCGCGCCGCGGCCCCGTGTATGACCACCTGATCCGGCTGGCATCGCTGTCTCAGGAGTGGGACGACATGCTGCCTGATCTGACCACGATGGTCACCTACCTACCGGAGGCCATGGAGACGTGGCTCTACACCGGCCTCGTTCAGCATCGTCTCGGGAACTATGAGGCTGCCACGGCGGCCTTCCGCCAGGCCCTCGAACGCATGGACGAGGAGACGTTGGACGCGTACACAGACCTGACGCTCATCCTCCCTCCCGACGAGCACTCGGCATACCGGGAGGCCCCAGAGACATTCGCCGAGCGATACTGGACGAGCCGCGACCCGCGCTTCCTCAATACCGTCAACGAGCGCCGCACCGAGCACTACGCCAGGCTCACGACGGCTGAACTGCTCTACCGGTCGGACGATCTCGACATCCCCGGCTGGCGCACCGAGCGAGGCCGCCTCCACGTTCGGTACGGTGTCCCTAATCTGGATGTCATCATCGAAGGAGGCTTCGGGGAGGTCGTCGAGCAGTTCACGGGGCGTGTCGAGAGCCTCTCCAGCGACCCCTTCCGGTCGGTCAACCGGTTCAACGTGTGGGACTACGGAGACGACGTCCGCTTCGTCTTCGAGGACCCGACGAGAAACGGTTCGTTCCGGCTCTACTCGCCGCCAGCGGATGTCTTCGCGACCCTCTCCGCGCGGAATCCGGAGGCACTCGACTTCGTGGAGCGCGCACAGGCTCAGGTCCGACGCCAGCCGGAGCGGTACCAGTTCCGGGCGCCCGGTCGGCAGGTGCAGCTGCCGTACCGCGTGACGGCCTTCAAAGGTGAGGAGGGGCGCACCGACCTGTATGTGAACTACGGAATCCCGGTAGCCGGGACGGGCCAGGGCGACGGTGTGCAGGAGGATGTGGGCGTGACGGTCAACACGGGGGCCTTCCTGATCGGTCCGCAGCGCGACTTGCTCGTCGAGCGTCGCCGCACCGTCTACGGTCTCCGTGGTGCCCAGATCGTCCCGTTCGAGCAGAC
>JBCDLV010000115.1:0-9759 GCA_038744895.1 Bacteroidota bacterium
GGCCGTCATGGCCACCGGGCGCTCCGAGCCGCCGCGCTTGACGCGGCTCTGCGTCCGCGCGTAGTCGATGATGACGCCCCGCATCGCACGCGCCGCCAGCCGGAAGAAGTGCGCGCGGTCGGTGAGCGCGGGCGCGTCGCCGCTGCCCAGCCGGGCGTAGGCCTCGTGCAGCACCGCCGTCGTGTTGACGGTCTCCGACGCCGAGAGCTTCCGCCGCTGGCTCCGAGCCACGAGCCGGAGCTCGTCGTACAGCCGCCCGACGAGGTCGGAGAACGCAGCGGAATCACCCTCGCGAGCGCGGTCGAGGAGAATGGCGGTCGCGGCCATGTGAGCGCAGATGGCGAGGTCCGAAACCTACAGGAAAATGCCCCGGTGGGGTATCGGAGACAGAAAAGTGTCCGCCCGTGGACCGCCAGCGGACGATCTGTCGATAGCATGAATGGACCTACTCACTCGACCCTGTGACTCGACCTCCGCATCTCCTCCCGCTGGCGCTGCTGGCCGCGCTCACGTTCACGCCTGCCGCCAGCGGGCAGGACTGCCCGGTGGGGACGACCCCGCTCGGCGTTGGCTGCCTGGTCGAGGAACAGGGAGACCCGCCGGGGGAGGCCCCGCTGGCGCAGGCCCGGTTGGCGCGGGCCACGACGCCTGCGACCGACAGCGTCTCCGTCCCCTACACGACGACGTACGCGGAGTTCGAGGGGCCCGACCCTACCGGCGGCAGCCCCGACCGCCCCATCCTGTTCTGGGTCACGGCCCTCGTCGAGTGGGAGCACCGGCCGGGAACGCCCTACTACTCGCTGGTCGGGACCGCCTTCGATGGGACAGAGGTTTCTCGGGGGGGAACGTTCGGATACGGGACTCGCGAGCGCCGGCGGGTGCTCTCAGGGACGCCCATCGATACGCTCCTGGCGGCACCAGGCAACCTCATCGGGACTCCGTTGGGCATCCTCACAGGCCTCCGCGACTGCACGCGGATCTCCAACTCGAACGACCGCGCCGACTGCGAGGCGGACAATGAGGCGTCCCGCAACAGCCTGCGCGCGGACCTGGTCACAGCCTTCGAGGGCTTCAGCCACGTGCTCTCGGCGGCCACAGCGCCGGCCCCTCTCGTGTCGTCGACCGGGTTCGACCGGGGATCGGTCGAGGCGGGCGTCGAGTTCGAGGTGCTCGTCGAGGTCACGAACCCCTACGTGAGCTGGGCCCTCGACGTCGGGCCTGCGGAGCCCATCGAGTTCTTCGACGCCGACGGCAACGCCGCCAGCGTCGACGTGCTCTCGACGCCGACGCCAGTGGACACGCTCTTCGGCGGGGAGACCGCGACGCTCCGGTACCGCGCCGTGACGGACGAGGGCGGGCTGCTGAGCGCGGCGGTCCTCGTCGGGGGGACGAAGACGCGGTACTACCGCGAGCCCGTCGAGGCGTCCGTCGGGTGCTCCTTCGACGCCTCGGGCCGCACCGCTGGCGCCAGCGGGCGCCGCGACGACCCGTCGTGTACGCTGGACGTGGAGGACGGCGAGGCCATCGTCGTGAACCAGGACGGCACCGAGTCGGACGCGGACACGGCCGATGGCATCTGCGATGTGGATCCGGGTACCGCTGGCGAGCAGTGCACGCTTCAGGCCGCACTCGAAACCGTCGCCGTCTCCGACGACGTGAAGCGGGTTGTGTTCGACGTGGGCCGTGCCACGGCGCCGACCGTCCCCGTTCCTGAAGGCGTTCGCATCGACGGCGCAGGCGGGTCGGCCAACATCGTTCGGATAGAGTCTCTGGAGGGCGGTACGCTGGAGATGACAGAGGGGAGCAGCCTCCAGACAGCCATCCTGGAGAACGTGCGGCTCGTGGTTCGGGGCCCAGACGTGCGGCTCACGGCGTTTGGCGTCGGCGACTCAGGGATCGGAGACGAAACGATTGTAGACGGAACCTCGATTGAGGTCCGACCCGAAGCCGAGAACGTGCGGATCACAGGCTGCACCGTGGACTACGCCGACCTAGGAATCGTGATCGAGGCCCGCGATGCCCAGGTCCGGGAATGCATCGTCCAGCCGGCAGGTACGGGGACGGGCGAGGCCGGCATCGAGATCATCGGGCGTCGGGCGTTTGTGTTCGAGAGCGACATCGCGGGTGCCCGCGGTGCAAACATTCTGATCCGCGCAGCCGCAGATAGTGCCCTCGTCATGGGAAGCACTATCCGAGACGGCCGCGACGCCATTACTGTCGAGGACGAGGCCTTCGTCAACATCGGCGGCATCACGGATGCAGGTGAGGTGCGAGGCAACGAGATCCGGGGCAATCGCCGGTTCGGCGTCTTGGTGGGCTCGACGCCTGCGCGCCAGCCCGGTGTGTCTGAATCGACTGAGAAGGGCATCCTTCTGGTCGGCAACACGATTTCCGACAGCCACACCCTCGCCGTCAACGCCGAGGGCGTCTCAGGGAGCGTCTTCATCGGAGACGATGTCGAGGCTTTCGGCACGGACGTCGGCAACCGGCTGGCGGCGGGCGTGGTGATCAGTACGAGTCGGAACGTCAGCATCCGAGGCAACACGATCCAGGCGGCCTTCGGGGGCGGAACTACGAACGCTCTATCCGCCATCGGCGGCGAGGTGTTCATCGAAGGCAACACGATCGACGCTGCCGGCTCGGTTTCTCCGTCGGGTGCGTCGCTGCCGGAGGAGTTGGCCCTCGTCTACGCGTTCGGCGACTCGGTCGCGGTGTACGAGAACCGACTCGGCATGACCGCGGGTGCAGTCGTCGGGCTCAACGTGCTGTCTCGGCCGGGCGGACGGATCGAGGTCGAGAACAACTGGATCGTCGACAATGCCGAAGCGGGCCTTCTGCTCTCGACGGGTGGGCTCGCCACCGTGCGTGGAAACGTCGTCCAGGACAACGGGGAGTACGGCGTGTGGGCCTACGACGGAGGCGCCGTCATCATCGGAGGTCAGCGCACGTCGGTGGCTCCGGGGTGCGAGGCGTCATGCAATCAGATCTTCGGTCACGACATCGATGTCTTCATCGACGAGACCAACTCGGCTGTGATCCTCGGTAACAACATCGGTGGGGACAGCTCAGACTCCAGCGGACAAAAAGAGGGCGTTCGCGTCCGGGCCAACAACGTCGTCATCGGAGGCGACAGCGGCGTCGCGACGGGGACCTGCGACGGCGCATGCAACCGAATCGTCCGTCAGGCAGCTGGCGTGCGCATCGTCGAGGGGCCGGGCTGGCGGAACGTCCAGGTCCAAGGCAACGCGATCCAGGCTACGACGTTCGGCGTCGCAGCTGTCGACGCGATCGGTGCGTCGGTCGGTGCCGCATTCGGCGAGCAGATCCGCCGGTCAGGCAACTGGATCCAGGCGCCGACAGGCGTGGCCGTTCTGCGCGCCAGCCTCGGACCGGACGAGGCCGTCGGCAACACCGTCCGCGGCAACCGGATCGACGCGACTATCTACCCGATCACGCTCGGCAACGGCGGCCGGACGATCGGCTCGAACGACCCCAACGACGCGGATACCGGCGCTAATCTCGGCCTCAACCACCCGACGATCATCCAGGCGCGCCAGGTCAGCGACCAACTCGGCGAGGTCCTCGTGCTCTGGACGGGCGAGCGAATCGCGACGACGGAGCCCTACACGCTCGACCTCTACACGTCGGACGCGTGCAACCTTGGGCCCGCCAGCCGGCTCTCACTGCTCCTCGATGCCCGCGACTTCCAGTTCCCGCTGACGGTACTGCCGCACGATACCGTGCGGGTTCGGATCCCGTATTTCGGGTCGGGCACGGCCTACGTCGGCACGTTCACTGACTCGGCAGGCAACACGAGCGAGGCCGGCAACTGCGTCCGCGCTAACAGCGACGGCGACCCCGGCTACGTCCTCGTCGGCTCCAACACGCCGACCGAGATCAAGGATCTCCGGTTCTCGATCCAGTTCCCGACCGGCCGGACCGCTGGCGCCTCCGCACGCGGCTCGGGCGGCGACATCGGCGTCTGGGTGACGCCGTTCACCACGCCCGACGACGCGCCCGACTTCGAGACGTTCGAGCAAGGCACTAGCGCGACTGCGCCCAACGGAGCCACCGTCCGCGCGCGCGCCTTCGCAGGCCCCGCCTGGCGCATGGCCTCGACCGACATGGACACGTCGGCGTTCTTCCGCGCGTGCCTGCCCACCGCTGGCGTCGACCCCGGCGACGGTGAGTTGCTCGTCGCTGCGCGAGGGCCCGGCGTCGGCCCGGTGTGGCGCCCGCTCGACACGGTCGCCGAGACGATCGACGGCACGGACGTCGTGTGCGCCAGCGGGCCCAAGAACGGGTCCGAGGTGGCGCTGGCGGTCGGGACGGCCCAGGGCGTCTCGTCGGAGCCAGGATCGGACGTCCCTGAGGCCGCGCCCGCCGAGCTGGCGGTGACGGCGTATCCCAACCCAACACGGGGTGCCGGCACGGTTCGCGTGGAGCAGCCGACAGCGGGTCCGCTGCGAGTGACGGTGCTCGACGCGCTCGGCCGCGCGGTCGCGACGCTCGCCGACGGCCTCCGCCAGCCGGGGGTGCACACGCTGGCGCTGGACGCGAGCCGGCTGGCGCCGGGCGTCTACGCGGTCGTCGCCGAGGCGGGGCCGGAGCGCCGCGTGCGGACGATCACCGTCGTGCGCTGACCAGGGCTCCGCTGGCGGAGCCGATCCGCCAGCGGGGGCTTACTCGATCTCGACCAGGCGCGCGGGCCCTTCGTTGCCGGCGCGGTCGACGGCTGAGACCGCCACGACCTCCACGTCGCCATTGACGGTGGGCCCGAGCACGACCGTTCCGGACTCACGTCGGATGACCTCCCACGACCACTCGCCGCCGCGCTGGGCACGGACGATCCAGCGCCACGCGGGCTGCTCGTCGCCCTCGGCCAGGACCACGTCGACGGCACCGTCGCGTGGCGTCGCGAACACCAGAGGTGCCGCTGGCGGCGTATCGTCCAGCCACGGCGACGCCGGTACGAGCGCAGGCGCATCGTACGGACCCTCCGCCAGCCGAGGGCCGACATCGGTGAACCTGTCCAGGAGTGCCTTCATCGAGAAGTGGATGGTTCCGGTCGCCTCCGGATCGGCACGGACCACCTCGACCTGGTCCGGGATTTCGGTGTCTCCGTAGCCGCCGACTTCGGGGAGCAGCCGGCTCGTGTAGAGGCCCGGCCACAGATGCCTGTCCTGGACGTTCTCGCTGCCCCACCAGTCGAGAAGTGCCGGGAAGCTCTGCCCTCGACTCTCGATGGACCAGTAGAGCTGCGGGGCGAGGTAGTCGAGCCAGCCCTCCCGCCACCACTGCCGGGCGTCGGCGTAGAGCTCGGCGTACTGGTCGAAGCCGGTCACCGTCTCCGGGTAGCCCGGCCGCCAGATCCCGAACGGGCTGATCCCCACCTTGACGTGTGGCTTGAGCGCCTTGACCTCGCGGTACATCCGCTCGATGAAGCGGTCCACGTTCTGGCGTCGCCAGTCGTCGCGGCCGAGCGTCTCGCCAGCGGAGACGGCGCGGGCGTAGCTGTCGCGGTCGGGGAAGGCCACGCGCCGCCCGCGGCTCTCGGTGGGGTAGGGGTAGAAGTAGTCATCCAGGTGGACGCCGTCCACGTCGTAGCGCCGCACCACGTCCATGATGACACGCATCGAGTGGTCCACGGCCTCCGGTTCACCGGGGTCGAGCCACCGGTAGCCGCCGTAGGTGCGGACGAGGCTGGGCCGCTGGCGCGCGATGTGGGTGAGGTCGCGCCGCCCGATCGACGCCGGGTGATCGGCGCGGTACGGGTTGAACCAGGCGTGCAGCTCCAGTCCGCGCGCGTGTGCTTCCTCGACGGCGAACTCCAGCGGGTCGTACCACGGGTTAGGCGCCATGCCCTCGTCGCCTGTCAGGAACGCCGACCACGGCTCGTGCGGCGAGAAGTAGAGCGCATCCGCCATCGGCCGCACCTGGAGCACGATCGCGTTCAGGTTGAGGTCGACGGCCCGGTCGAGGAGGGCCACCAGCTCGGCTCGCTGCTCCGCTGGCGCCAGCCCGGCTCGGCTCGGCCAGTCGATGTTGGCGACGGTCGCGATCCAAGCCGCTCGGAACTCGCGCATCGGTCCGGGCAGCGTCGCCGCGTCCACCACCATGCCTGGCGGCTCCGGCTCGGCGGCCGCCGTGGAGTCGGTCATCGGGGTGGACTCCGTGGCGGATGCCGTCGAGTCCGCTGGCAGGTCGATGACGAGGATGGCCGGGGTCGCCTGGGCCACCGGGGGCGGCTCCGAGGTCGCAGGCTCGGGCCCGGAGCACGCCGCGAGGGCACAGGACAGGAGGAGGGCGAGGCGTCGCGTCACAGGAGCGAGAGGGAGACGCGGCAACGTACGTGCATGTGGGCCTTCGGCTCCGGCCCGTCGTCCGCTGGCGGGAGGCCTCGCCAGCAGGTCAGGCATTGCCAGCGAGCGTTTCGTGGACCACCCGTGCGATCTCGGCGCCGAGGCGGCTGGAGATGTCGCGGTCCTCGACGCCCTCGATCAAGATGACGAGGACGTAGGGTGGCTCGCCAGCGGGGAAGACCAGGGCTGCGTCGTGATGGATCTCCGTGATCCAGCCCGTTTTGTGGGCCACGCGGGTGCCCTCAGGCAGTCCGGCTGGAATCATCTCGTTGAATGCCTGGTCGTCGAGCACGTCGAGCATGTCCGCGTCTGCCGCTGGCGAGACGGCGCGGCCGTCTCGAAGTGCAGCGAAGAGGGCTGCCAGCGCATCGGCGGTGGTTCGGTTCGAGAGGCCAGCCTCGAACGCCTTCAAGTCTTCGACGCCGCGCAGCACGCGCATGCCGGACGCGCCGAGTCGGTCGACGGTCGCCTGGACCGTGTCGGCGGAGACCTCTTGGATGAGTAGGTTCGTCGCCAGGTTGGAGGACGTCGTGATGGCCCGCTCGACGAGGTTGCGGAACGTGACGTCCTGCCCCTGAAGCTCGTACAGTGCGTCGTCGGAGTCGTCGGTGATCTGGAATTCCGAGCCGTCGACGATCGATCGGAATCGGTTCTCGACGCGTACGACGTCGTCCCAGGATCGCCGCCCTGCTTCGACCTGCCGGAAGGCTTCGATCATCACGGGCACCTTCATCGTGCTGGCGGCATGGAACTCGCGGTCTGCGTTGCGGCGCAGCACGAGCGTGTCGCCAGCAGTAGCCCGCTCCACGACGACGGCTACGGTCGCCTCGGGCGTTCGCTCGACGATGGCGTCGATCGAGTCGGCAAGGGCGCTCGGCATGGGAGGCGACGGAGGCACGGGCGGGTCCGAGGGGCCACTCGGCTGGCACGCCGAGAGGACGATGAGGGCGAAAGCAAACGGTCGGAACATGATGCGTCGGCGGACGCTCTACGATAGCGCAACTGCGTGAGCCATGACGCACACTACCACGGTCCCTCTCCGCTGGTCCGACCTCGACGCCGTCGGACATGTCAACAACGCGACCTACCTCACGCTCTGCGAGCAGTGCCGTGTCGAGGCGCTCGCGGCGCTCGACGCCGATGACTGGACGGAATCCGGGCCCGTCGTCGCCGAGGCGACTGTCCGCTACCTCCGCCCGATCACCGACGCGGTCCCCGTCGAGGTGTCCGTCACGTTCGGCCAGCCCGGCCTGACATCCATCGCGACGACGCAGGAGATCCGGCTCCCTGGCGACGAGGCACCGCGCGCGACAGCCGAGGTCCGCCTCGTCTGGGTCGACGCCTCGACAGGACGGCCGACCCCCATTCCGGATCGCATTCGCCAGCAGCTGACTGGCCCTACGAGCGGGACTACAGCCGAGACGTGATCTGAACCTCCAGCCAGCGCGGAAGCGGCTCGCTCTGCAGGTAGAGCTGTGCCCTGGACTCGAACCCCTCGACGGTGGACGGCTGCACCAGCACCTCGGTAAAGTTGGATCCGTCGAAGGTCTGGGAGATCGTCAGGACGGCTCCCTCAGCCTCCTCTCGGACCGACTCGACGCTGATGCCCGTCTGGCGGAACGAGTCCACCATGGCGTCCACGACGTCGTCGACAGAGCCCTCCTCGAAGTAGGTCCAGTCGTACGGGTCCGGACGTCCGAAGGCCTCCTCGATCGAGGCGCAGCCGGAGACGAGCACAAGGGTGGCGAGACCGAGGGCGAGAGCGCGCATGGTGGCGAGTTGGACGGGCCGCTCCAACGGGTGACCCGCGCCAGCGGTGCCTGGACGCGCTAGAGCGACAGCGTTTTGCCCAGGCACACGGCCGACGCTGGGCAGCACGCGGCAAACAGGCTCGACCGGCGAACAGCGTCAGGAACAGCGTCGCGGCTCATGCGGAGGTAGCCATGCTGCTCGAAAAAGGGCGCGGCTGTCGTCGTGAGGAGGTACACCGCCCGGTGGCCGTTGCCCCGAGCGAGCGCCTCGGCGGCATCCACGAGACGGCCCCCGAGGCCGCGACCTCTCATCTCCTCCGCGACCGCCAGCGAGCGGAGTACCCCGGCATCGCCGTAGGGCTCCACGCCTACACAGCCGACGACGCGGCCGTCGAGGGTGATCTCTCGGAAGTCACTCAGCCGGGACAGGTCGGGGTCCGGCTCTGGCAGGTCAGCCTCGGCGAGAAGCTGGCGGATGCCGTCGAACGCCCGTGGGACCGCGATCGTGAGGGACTCCGTCACGTCCCGAACGTGTCGTCGATCCACACGCCGATCTCGTCGCGGACCGACGCGAACGCAGCGGCCTGATCGTCCGCTGGCGCCGCCGACGGGTCACGAAAGGCCCGGTGGATGGTGCGGATGCGGGCCGGCACATGCGGACAGGCCTCGCGGGCGTTGTCGCACACCGTGACCACGATATCGAAGTCCCGGTGGCCCAGGCTGTCGAGGGTCTTCGAGGTGTGTCCGCTCGGGTCGATGCCCGCTTGGCGCAGCGCCTCTGCCGCGCCGGGGTGAACGCCGCGGGCGACCGTCCCTGCGCTGAACGCGTCGTAGCGGTCGCCGTGGCGCGCGCGGAGCAGGCCCTCCGCCAGCTGGGAGCGCGCCGAGTTGTGCGTGCAGACGAACAGCACCGACGTTCGGTCAGCAGCAGTCGCAGCCATCGTCCTCACAGGTGCAGGCCGAGAGCCCGTCGACGAAGGCCGCCAGCTCTCTGGAGAGCGCCGAGAGCGCATCGCCGTCGAGGCAGAAGCACGAGTGGCGGCCCTCGGCCGTCCCGCGCACCAGTCCGGCCTCACGGAGAACCTTCAAGTGCTGAGAGACGGTCGACTGAGCCAGCCCAACTACCTCGACCACCTCGCCACAGACGCACGTTCCGCGTGCGCCGAGCGTCTGGAGAATGGCCAGACGCGCAGGATGCGCCAGCGCTTTGGACAGCGCCGCCAGCTGGTCCGGTGGGGAGGTAGTCATGGTGCTGTGGATACGGGTCCTCAGGTCAGAGAACTAGCAGCAGCCTGAATCGGCGCAGGTATCGCAGGTGCTGTCGGCGCAGCAGTCACAGTCGCAGCAGGAGCGTTGCATGAGGGTAGGGTAGGAGTGAGAAAGACGATTCATCGTTGATCGCCGATGAACGATACGTCGGATGCCCCCTGGCCGTCAACCCTAGTCCGCGTGCTTCACCGGTTCTCGTCAGCCTCGACCTCCCGCTCGATCTCCAGCGCGGCTGCGACGAGGTTCTCTTTGATCTTGGACAGGTTGTCGTGCTGGTCCACGTACCGCTCCATCGCGTCTCGGAGCGACGTGTCGCGGCGCACCACGGTCCGCTGGCGCCGCTCGACGCCCTCTACGTCTCGCTCGACGGCGGCGAC
>JBCDLV010000116.1:0-9708 GCA_038744895.1 Bacteroidota bacterium
CACGTCGCGTCGCCACGCGAGACGCACGCTCCGGCATCCGCCCGATGTTGACGCCGATCGCCAGCAGGTCCGCCTGGTCGATGGTGCCGTCCCCGTTGGCATCGGTGTGGGCCAGGTCGTAAGCCGGCGCGGGAGGCTGCGGGCCCGCGTAGGCCCACGGAGACGCGAAGCGCACGCCCCACGTGATGCCCTGCTGTGCCTCCTCACGGGCCACGCCTGTCAGGCCGAAGAACGCCGCCAGCGGGGCGATGTCCACCGTCGAGACGGTCGCGCCGTCGTTGTTGGTGTCGCCGGGCCAGACGATCTCGACGGCCTGCACCGTGACGCTGGACGCTTGCGGCGTGAGCGCGATGGGCGTGCCGGAGCGCTCCGTCGCGGTCGCGTTGGAGATCGTGAAGGCACTCGCGCCCGCTGGCGCTGCGGCGAGCACCTGGAAGGAGAGCGTGACGACGGTGATCTCCCCGCTCACCCCGCTGGCGCAGCGGTCCGCGCGGCGCGTCACAGAGTACTGGACCGACGCGCCGGTGACCTGGTTGAGCGTGAAGATGTCCGCGAAGGCATCGCCGTTGCAGTCGCCGAGGCCACCGGGCGTCGCCGGCTCCGGTGGGGCGACGGCGACCAGCGCGACGCGTGTGGGGTCCCACGTCAGATCGAACGAGACGCCGAACAAGTCCGCGGCGGGCGTCGCCGCTGTTCCCACGACGACAGGCAGGTCGAACGCCTCCGTCGGCCGCGCCACCCCGCTGGCGGGAGGCACCGAGACAATGGGTGTGCCAGTCGGCTGGACGACGCCAGCGGGCGAGAGGCCGGCCCAGAAGCCGGCGGCGCCGCCGTAGGGACCGCTGGCGGGGTAGGCATATGCGGCAGACCCTCCGACGGTGCTGCCGAGGGCGTAGTCACCGCCGCCGGAGAGAACGGACGTGGCGCCAGCGGCGACGTTCGACCGTTCGAGGGCATACGTTTGGGCGCCGCTTGCAGGCGCGACGAGGAGGGCCGCCAGTGCGGCAAGGAGGAGGCGAGGCATGACAGTCAACAGGTCGATGGGGTGGCGGGGACTAGCGCTGGGCCGGGACGGCTCCCAGGTCTGAGGGCGTCGCTCCGCTCTCTCCCTCCGGGTCCGTTTCCTCTGGATCTGTCGGGTAGCGCGGGTCGTCCGGGCCGATCTTGTCCTGCTCGACTACGAAGGGGTTGTCCTGCGCCCAGGCATCGCTGCGAACCGCTTCGATCCGCCACGACACGCGCCCATTGGGCTCGCCACCGAGGATGACCATCGACTCGGGCATCGTCTCGTCGTCGACGTAGAGCCCGGGCATCGGCTGGCGGAGTGCCGTCAGCTGGAATCGGAAGTCGGTGCCGATCTGGGCGAGGTAGCCTGGGAGGGTGACCTCGGCCTCCCCAGACGCGTCGAGGTCGATGCTCCCGGAGTAGACGAGAAGTCGCTCGTTGCTCTGAACCGAGGCGTGCGACAGCACCTGGGCGTCTGGAGCGTCCGGGTGGTCGATGGTCATGCCTGCCTCGGTCGCAGCGATGCGTCCGCCGACGATCACCGTGGGAAGCACGACCTCACTGCTGCCACCTCGCCGACGTGCATTTGCTGGCGAAGGCACGTTGACGCTGAAGTACGGATAGTCTCGCCTGAGCGTCGGTGCCCCAAGCAGACCGGCACTCCACGCATCAATGCCTCGCAGCCTTCTCGGGCCCGAGACGACGAATCGGGTCGCTTCGCCTGAGTTGTTCTGGTTGAGATGTACTTGGATGTCCCTGTTCGAGCGAATCGAGAAGTCGGACTCTCGCGTCAGGTCCGAGCTAATCTCTGCTAACGTCCCCCCTATCCTGAGGTCTGGTCCGGACCGCCCGCTTTCCTCCAGATAGGCCCCAAACCGGCCACTTCCATAGATCGCCAAGCCATTCGCTCGATCGACCTGAACGCCGGAGCGCTCGGCGGAGGCAATCCGCACTCCATCGCGCTGGGCATTCAGGATGTGGACGCCGTGCTGGTCGCTGTTGGCGACGCGTAGTCCATCGCTGTCGGTCGTCTGCACATGGAACGCGCTCTCGGTAGAGCGGTCCACTCGGACGCCCGATCGGTTCGGATCGCTCACGAGGACACCATGACCTCCGGAGGTTCTAACCAGGACCCCGTGGCCGTTCTCATCGAGCGGCTGCAACGGATTCAAAGTGTCTCGGCCGCCCGTGGTATTGATTCGGAGGCCTACTCCGTCGGACGATTCGATCAGAACGCCGTTTTCGCCAGCCTCGGAGACCTGAAACCCGTTCTCCTCTGCTCTGAAAACCTGGACACCGTTGCTTCCAGCCTCGTCGACGTACAGACCATTCCTGCCGGCTTCACCGATGGAGACCCCCGTGCCGCCGACAGACTGGACGAGGACGCCGTTGGCGCTGATATCATCGGCTTGGCCGTCGTTGTCGGTGTCGCCGACCGTCAGCAGCCGGATGCCGTTACCGAACGTCCGGTTGACCCAGATGCCATCCGAGCCTGCGAAGCCCACCGACAGGCCGTGTTCTCCCGCGAATGAGGTCGTGAAGCCGTCCTCCGTCACGCTGTTGGCCAGGAAGCCGTTCGTCGCCTGGAGGACCTCGACGCCCTCGGCGCCGGCCTCGTCCACCCGGATGCCGTCGCCGGATCCGGTGTTGCTAATCTCGAACACGGACGCCTGCTCGTTGCCCGTGCCACTGAACGGAAGCGAGAACGCGGTCCCGCTGGCGGGCGCCGACAACGCGTGCTGCGCCAGCGGAACGGCCCCGAGCGGGACCGGACCGATCTGCTCGTTCGCGCCAGCAGGATCGACGACGAGCGTGAGCGAGACCGGCCGGGTGAAATCGAGTCCAGTAAACGCGGTCCCCGTCCCGATGCGGTAGGAGAACACGCCGTCGACGACGGCGACCGTAGCCGACTCCGACGCCGTCCCGCCGAGGTCGTCGGCGAGGACGAACGAGACGTCCAGGGCCGGGTCAGTGACGGGGGTACCGTTGAGCGTGAGGTAGCCCTGGTAGGGGATCTGCTCTTCGACGGGAGCCTGTGCCAGGACAGGCATGGCGAGCGCTGCGAGCGCTGCGAGCGCGACGAGTGTGAGGAGGCGAGTCATGGGTATGGGTGGTGTCGGTCACCCGTCTCTCGCAGTGCGCCAGCGGGAGGGGCCACCGGGGCTCACTTTCTTGGTCGGCATGCCTCACGGTCGACGGCCTCGGTCTAGATTTCCCCGCGCGACCGTGACCTCCATGGCCGACACCACTGGGCTCCTCCTCGATGTCCGCGCCGACGTTCCCGGCGCCGTCGACCGCTTGTTTCCCGTCGTCTACGACGAGCTGCGCCAGATCGCGCGGGCGCGGCTGCGCGACCGGAGCGCCGGCCACACACTCGACACGTCGGCGCTGGTCCACGAGGTCTACGTCCGCCTCGTCGACGCGACGCGGGTGACGTGGAAGGACCGCTCGCACTTCTTCGCGCTGGCCGCCCGCGCCATGCGGTTCACACTCGTCGACTACGCCCGGCGGCGAACGGCCGAGAAGCGAGGCGGCGGAGCCGTCCGCGTCACCCTCAAGGACGACCTCGACGGGCTGGCGGAGGAGCGCGCCGCCGACCTCGTCGCCCTCGACGATGCCCTCGCTGGGCTGGCGGCCGTCGACGCGCGCGCCGCCCAGGTGGTCGAGTGCCGCTTCTTCGGGGGCCTCTCCGTCGAGGAGACCGCGGAGGCTCTCGAGACGAGTGAGCGCACCGTCAAGCGAGACTGGCAGAAGGCCCGCCTCTGGCTGGTCCGCACCATGCAGGAGGGCGCTCCGTCCTGATCGTCCCAGACGTGTGGCCCCTGACCCGCTGGCGTTGCGAGTGACGGGAAACGCAATCCCCCATGGCTTCTTCCGCTGACCTCTGGCCTGCCGTCTCCGCCGCACTCGACGCGATCCTCGACCTCCAGGGCGAGGCCCGAGGGGACGCGCTCGCCGCCCTCGACCCGCCCGTCCGCGCCGAGGTCGAGGCCCTGCTGGCGCTCGACGGCGAGGCCGACCGCGTCCTGGGCGGCTCGGCGACAGACTTTGCGGATCCGCTCCTTCGCGACCTGACCGACGAGATCGACCAGGCCGACGCGGACGACGAGGTCGGCCGGCGGGTCGGTCCGTACGAGGTCGTGGGCGTGCTCGGCCGCGGCGGGATGGGAACGGTCTACCGAGCGCGCCGCGTCGACGGGACGTTCGATCAGACCGTCGCGCTCAAGCTCCTCCGCCGAGGGCTCGACACCGACGACCTGGTGGCCCGATTCCGGTCCGAACGCCAGATCCTGGCGGCTTTGGACCACCCGTCGATCGCACGCCTCTACGACGGCGGCAAGTCCAACGACGGCCGCCCTTACTTCGCGATGGAGTTGGTGGAAGGCGAGCCCGTCACGGCCTGGGCCGACCGCCAGCGGCTCGGCACGGGTGCCCGGCTGCGGCTGTTCGCGACCATCTGCGACGCCGTCCACCACGCCCACCAGCGGCTCGTGGTCCACCGCGACCTCAAGCCGTCCAACGTGCTCGTCGGGGGCACGCCAGCGGCGCCGGTCGTGAAGCTGCTAGACTTCGGCATCGCCAAGGTGCTCGGCTCTGACGGCACCGACACACCTCTCACGCGGACGGGCCACCAGCTTCTCACGCCGGAGTACGCCGCGCCGGAGCAGATCGAGGGAGACGCGATCACCACGGCGACCGACGTGTACGGCCTGGGCGCGCTTCTCTACGAGCTGGTGGCCGGGGAACGGCCCTTTGCAGAGGCAGGGCGCCGAGCGATCGAGGAGGCCGTCCTCTCGCGGGAGCCTGCCCGCCCGAGCACGCGCGCGTCCGACCACGCCCCGACCCACGGTACCACGGCCGACCGGCTCCGCAAGGAGCTGGCTGGCGACGTGGATGTGATCTGCCTGAAGGCCCTCCGCAAGGAGCCCGAACGCCGCTACGCCTCGGCCGAGGCCCTGGGCGACGATATCCGCCGTCACCTGGATGGCCGGCCGGTCGATGCACAGCCGGACACGCTCCGCTATCGGGCGCGCACGTTCGTGCGCCGCAACCGAGGCGCCGTCGCAGCGGCAGCAGCCATCGCGGCCCTCCTCGCGGGCTTAGCCGGCACCGCCAGCTGGGCCGCTGTGACCACGGCGCGCCAGGCCGAAGCGGTCGCCGAGGAGCGCGACCGCGCCGAAGGACTCGCGGACTACCTCGTGGGACTGCTCGGTGAGGCCGATCCGTTCCAGACCTCGCAGCAGTCCGTGAGCGTCGACGGCCTCATCGACCGCGGCATCGCCACCATCGACGAGGCCTTCGCGGACGACCCGCTGGCGCGCGCGCGGACGCTCACCGCCTTCGGGTCCATCGAGACACGGCTCGGCCGCTTCGACCGGGCCGATTCGCTCCTGACGCTCGCAGAGTCTGTCCTCGCAGACGTTCCCGGCGCCGACGTCCCGGTGGCCGTCGCGCTCGGCGAGCGGGGCGCCTACTTCGCCGCCGCTGGCGACCCGGTCGCAGCCGATAGCGTGTACCGCCTCGCGCTCGCACGCGCCACCGCTGGCGGACAGGCGGATCCCAGCGTCGAGGGATCGCTCGCCAGCGGGCTGGGCACGGCTCTCGTCTACCAGGGCCGCTACAGCGCGGCCGACTCGGTGTTCGCGCAGAGCCTGACCCTCGCCCAGGCCACCGGCGACACCCGAGCCACCATGACGGCCTACGTCAACCTCGCCGAGACCGCGGCCTATCTCAGCGACACCACGCGCGCGCTCCGGCGCACCGACGACGCTGTATCGCTCCTCGACCAGGCCGAGATTCCTCCCGCCGTTCGAGGGCGTACGCTGTTCACACTGGGCACGGCGATGACGCTCCTCGAACGGTTCGACCGGGCCATCGCGCTGTTCCAGGAAGCCATCGAGGTCCAGTCCGGCGTCCTAGGGCCGATGCACCCGGACATCGCCACCATGCGCAACAATCTGGGGTTTGCACTCCAGAACCAGCCCTCGCCTGACCTGGACGGCGCGCTGGCGGAGTTCCGGACGGCGTACACCATCTACGCCTCGGCGCCTGGAGATGCGACGCGAGGGCTGTCGCCAGCGGAGGGCAACATCGGGTCGGTCCACGCCGACGCCGGGCGGCTCGACTCAGCGGCGGCGGCGTACCGCCGGGCTGTCCGCCTCGCGGGCGACGATCCGCTCGACGACGCCGTCGGGCGGCACAACCTGGCAGGCATCCTGCGGGTGCAAGGGCGCCTGCCGGAGGCCGAGCGTCAGGCCACGCGAGCCGTCGAGGTCATCCGAGCCACCGTCGGCAACGACCACCCGTACACGGCCATCATCGGGATGACGCTGGCGTCCGTTCGCGCCGCACGTGACCCCGCTGGCGCACTCGACGAGGTCCGCGAGGCCGTCGAGGCCACTGATGCGGCCTTCGGCGAGGGCCACTGGCGCGGCGCCATCGCGCGGACGCACCTCTCACGGACGCTGCTGCAGACGGGTGACGGCGCGGGCGCGCGACGGCTCATCGGCGAGATCGCGCCAGCGGTTCGCCAGCAGTGGGCGCCGACCAACGTCTACCGCGTCGAGTTCGAGCAGACGGTCCGCAGCGCACGCTGAGCCGACGACCCGCGTGGTCGTAGTGGGCACCGGGGGCCGTCTCTGGCACGACCGACCGGACGGTGGCCCCTTGTGAGGCGCTTCTACGAGTGGCAGGTGAACCCACCCCATCCCTCGATGTCACGCGCACTGCTCTCGACCATCTTCTTCCTCATCGCGTTCTTGATCGCCGCCCCGCTGGCGTCGGCCCAGAGCCTCGTCGGCTCGTGGGACGAGGCGTCGACCGGGCTCACCTACGAGTTCCGAGCCGACGGAAGCGGCCAGATGTCCAACGGGTCGGACGCACAGGCCTTCACGTACGCCGTTCAGGGATCGACGCTCTACGTCCAGAGCGGAGGCGGCACGCTCGCCATCGACATCGTGCGCGTGACCGAGACCCAGGCGCAGCTGGCGCCGCAGGGCGGGACCGCGATGCGTCTCACCCGACGCGCCAGCGAGGCTGGCTCCGGCGTCTCAGCGAACGCCAGCGGAGTCTCCGAAGCCGACGTGATGGTCGCCGTGCGCCTGGCGGAGTTCGCGACCGGCGACGCCCTCGGAGGTCGCGAGATCGACGGCATCCGGCGCGAGGTCTATGCCGATCACGTCGAGGACCCGGCCGGCACCGCCGAGTCGCTCGCCATGTTCCGAACCATCCTGAGTGCGGCGGCCCAGGCCCAGGACCCGGTGGCCGTCGGCATGGCGCGCCAGCAGCTGCTCGTGGGCCTGCTGGAGATGCGGCGCCAGATGCCCAATGAGCCCTCGCCATTCTTCGACGCCATCACGAATCGGGTGCGACTGCTGGCGTACGACCCCGCCACGCAGACCGGCGCCACAGACCAGGACGTGCAGGCGGCGCTCGACTACGCGGCGTGGTTGGCGGCGGCTTCCGGCGGCACAGCCCCCTCCGCGCGGGACCGGCGGGCCTACGAGACCTACGTCGTCCAGAACTTCGGGTCGCTGCCTCGGGACGAGAAAGAGTTCCTCTCTGCCGCCGCCGTCATCTGGACACTCACGCAGTACCAGTGGGCCGCGCTCTCCCAGCAGCAGCAGCAGGTGGCGCAGCAGCAGATCGCGAGCCAGCCCAGCGGGTGGGACGCCAGCGGGTACGACGCCTCGACCTACGAGGCCATGAGCACCATGTCGGCGCGGATGCACGAGACGTCCATGAGCATCCTCAACAACATCGGCGACTCGACGCAGGAGATGTGGCGCACCGACGCCTACGGCAATCCGCAGTATCAGGTGTGGTAGCCTGGCCGCAGGTGTAGTAGCCTAGGCCGCAGGACCGCTGGCGACCTCGATGCGTCGGTGGTCGGCGCCGAGGTGCGTCAGGCGAAGCCAGATCGTATGCGCCGGAAGCCACGCCGCCGCGCGCTCAGGCCACTCCACGAAGACCACCGCGTCACCGTCGAGCAAATCCGCGAGGCCGAGCCCGCTGGCGTCGTCGCCCGACTCGATGCGGTACAGGTCGAGGTGGAGCAGGTCGCCCTCGGCGTGCTCCTGGACGATCGTGAACGTAGGCGACGTCACCTCGGCCGGGTCGACGCCAAAGGCCTCAGCAGCACCCTTGACGAGGTGCGTCTTGCCTGCGCCGAGGTCGCCAGACAGCGCGACCACGTCGCCCGCTTCCAGGCGCTCCGCCAGCTGGCGGCCGAGGGCGAGCGTTTCGTCGGCGCCAGCCGTCTCGGCAGGCAGGAGGTCGGAGAAGTCCACGCGGCCCCTACGCGACGACACCGAGCAGGCTCCCGCTGGCGCCATCCGCGTGCTGACCCCGCCGTCTGCCAGCGGGAGACGACGCCAGCGGGTGTAGCCGCCAGCGGTCTTCCGTCTTCCGTCCCCGATCTGCCCGCCCGCGGGCATGGACTATCCGCGCGGACGCAGCGTGAGCACCGGCAGGAGGCACTCCTCCATGGTCACGCCGCCGTGCTGGAACGTGTCCCGGTACTGGTTCACGTAGCGGTTGTAGTTCGTCGGGTAGACGAAGTAGCCGTCGCCCTTGGCGAAGATGTAGTTCTCGTTGATACCCAGGCGCGGCAGGCCGTACGTCTCCGGCTCCCGGACGAAGATGGCTTCGTCGTGGTCCACCTTGAGGTTGCGGCCGTGCTTGTAGCGGAGGCTGGTGCTCGCCTCGCGGTCGCCGATCACCTTCACCGGCGAGAGCGCACGCACGGCGCCGTGATCGGTCGTGATGACGATCGTGCAGTCGTGCCGCGCCAGCTCTTCGAGCGCCTGCCGAAGCCAGCTGTGCTCGAACCAGGTGGCCGAGAGCGACCGGTACGCCGGCACGTCAGGGGCGATCTCCTTGAGGATCTTGGTGTCGCTCCGGCTGTGGGCCAAGATGTCGACGAAGTTGACGACGACCGCCGAGAGGTCGTGCTGGAGCAGGTCCGTGACGCGACCCGCGAAGTTGGCGCCGTCGCTCTGGGAAATCAGCTTCTCGTAGCGGACGCGCGTGTCGCCACGGTGCTTCCGCTTGAGAAGATCGGCGAGGTACTCGTCCTCGTGAGCGTTGAGCGACTCCTCGTCGTGGTGCTCGTCGACGGTGTAGTTCGAGAACCGCTGGGCGAGGTCGATCGGCAGGAGGCCCGCGAAGATGGCGTTGCGCGAGAACGGCGTCGCCGTGGGCAGCAGGCCGAAGTGCCAGTCGCGCTCCGTGTCGAACAGGCCATGCAAGTGCTTTTCGAACAGCAGCCACTGGTCGAACCGCATGCAGTCGACCAGGAAGAACACGACCGGCCGCTCCGGCGTCGCGCCGACGTCGCCGAGGTGGGGAAGTACGAACCGCGGTAGGACCTCGTGGCTCAGCGCCGGCCGGTCGAGGTCTGGCTTGCCGCCAGCCTTGGCATCCGCGACCCACTCCGGGTACCGGTCCTCGACGACATCTGCGAAGCGGTCGTTGGCCTGGCGGTACTGGTCGTCGAGGATCTGGCGCACGCCCTCGTCGGCACCCTGGAGGTCGAGGTCGAACCGGACGAGTCGCTCGTAGACCTCGGTCCACTCGGCAACGTCGAGGTCGCCGGAGATGCGCGCCGCCAGCTCGCCGAAGCCCTGGAGGTAGTCGCGCTGGACGGCCTCGCCGCGGATCTGAGCGCCGTCGAGGATCTTCTTGACCGAGAGCAGGATCTGC
>JBCDLV010000117.1:0-9672 GCA_038744895.1 Bacteroidota bacterium
GTTCGCTTGCGCTTAGGCATCGGACGGCTCAGGCTGATTGGAAGGCACGTGGCCCGCTGGCGACGTGATCTCGGAGAGCAGCTTGGCGCGCTCTCGGTTGAACGACGGGTCCGCGAGGATCTCTTCGATCTCCCGTGGCTTCGGCAGGTCCGAGAGGGTGTCGAGGCCAAACTGGTCGAGAAAGCGATCCGTGGTGGCATACAGCAGTGGCCGGCCGACACCCTCTCCCCTGCCAGCAATGGTCACGTAGTCGCGCTCCAAAAGCTGCCGCAGGGCGTAATCTGAAGAGACGCCTCGAACGTGGTCGACCTCTGGCTTCGTGACAGGTTGTTTATATGCAATAACAGACAATGTCTCTAGAAGTGATCGCGACAGCCGTCGGGCCTCGCTGCCAGCGAACAGCGCTTGCACGAACGGAGCTGACTCCGGGATGGTCGCCATGCGGAAACCGCCTCCCCACGCCCGAATTCGGAAGGAACGCCCTCCCGCCCGGTAGGCGCCGTTCAAACGCTCGACGGCATCCTCTACGTCCGCTTCGGATATCGAGACCCCTGTCACCTCACCGTAGGTCCGCGCCACATCGTCCGCACGCAGCGGGACATCGCTCGCGAAGACCAGCGCCTCGACCGCCTGGTCGAAACCGTCGGACGTGACACGATCGGCGGGGACGACCTCGGACATCAAGCAGCAACGGGGATGACGGCGTCGCGATCAACGACCGGGGACGACTCGCCCGGCTCGATCGCAAAGTCCTGCGGGTCGAGTCCGAACACGATGCGAACGGCTTGAGACTGTGCGAGGTCGAGAATCGCGAGGAAGGTCACGATCACGAAGGGCTTGGTCCGCTTGGCCACCAGGGTCTTGAAAGACGCGCTGCCCGCTTGGATCTGTCCCAGCACCCACGCCCGCTGGACGTCCACGGCAAACGACTCTCGCTCGACATCGTGGCGGATTCGCTCGGGGGAGGACGCTGCTCGCTCGACGGCGGCACCCAACGCAGAGATCAGATCGAACAGCGTCGCCTGGTACGTCGTCTCCGTTGGCACCGCGACCCGCTGGCGCTCGTCCGATGCGAGCCCGCGTGTGCGGATGCGCTGCCGGGCCTCGAACCGTCCCGCGAGGTGACCGGCTGCCTCCTTGAATCGCACGTAGTCGAGGAGACGTTCGACGAGTTCTTTCCTAGGGTCGATCGGCTCTCCAGACTCATCCAGCTCAGGCCGGGGCATCAGCATCCGAGCCTTGATCTGGATCAGAAGCGCCGCGGTGTAGATAAAGTCTGCGGCTGCGTCCAGGTCAACATGCTCTAGAACACGGACGGCATCCAGGTACTCGTCCGCGATTCGCGCGATCGGGATGTCGTGGACATCGATCTCGTCACGGCGAATAAAGAAAAGCAGGAGATCCAGCGGACCTTCGAACTGCTCGAGCTGGACGCGGTGCATGAGGGGACGGCTTTGCCGAAGCTACGCTCCGTCCGGACCTCGCGGACACCGTCAGGACGCCTCCTGCTGGCGGAACCACTCGACGGTGTGCTGCAGTCCGGTGGCTACGTCCATGTCGGGGCGCCAACCGAGTGCCTCGTGAGCGTGAGACACATCGAGCACGCTACGCTCCTGCTCCCCTGCTTTGGCAGGCCCATGCGACTCGGGCAGGTCTGCTTCTGTGAGGCGGTTGATATGCCGAAAGAGCGCGTTCACGTCCGTCTCCACGCCTGTTCCAACGTTGTAGATACCCGAGCCTGAGGATGCCAGAGCCGCGACGAACGCCCGAACGACGTCGCCGACATACACGTAATCGCGCGTCTGTGTCCCCTCCCCGTTGATGACGACCGGCTCGCCACGGAGCAAGCGCTGGGCGAAGATGGCAACCACGCCGGCCTCCCCGTGCGGGTTCTGCCGGGGACCGTACACGTTTCCAAACCGGAGTGCAGCGTACGTCACACCGTGGGTCTGCTCGTAGAACCGGAGGTAGTGCTCACTGACCAGCTTGGTGATGCCGTACGGCGACATCGGCCGAGTTGGGTGACTCTCAGGCTGAGGCCCGCCGTCATTCACGTCAGGGTCGGGCTCTCCGTAGATGGCCCCGCCAGTCGACGCGAAGGCGACGCGCTCCAATCCATTTCGTCGGCCAGCCTCCAGAAGGTTCAGCAACCCGAGGACATTGACATCCGCATCGAACCGAGGGTCGGCTACGGACTTCCGAACGTCCATCTGGGCTGCCAGGTGGCACAGCGCCACGAAACGGTGCGTGGCGAAGAGCTCCGAGACCGCATCCGAACGGATATCGAGCTCGTGGAAATGGGCGCCAGCGGGCACGTTCTCGCGAATGCCTCCGGAGAGGTCGTCGACGACGTGAACCTCACACCCTTCTGCGAGGAGGCGGTCCGCGACGTGAGAGCCAATGAATCCGGCGCCACCTGTGATGAGGACGGGGCGGCCGGCGAACGGAAAAGCCATGAGGGGATACGGGCTACGCAGATGCGCTCGGCATCAGCGTGATGGTGCTGAGGCAATCGGGATCGAACAGGGTCTCGGCAAGCCCACGGACATCTTCAGCGGTCACCGCGTCGATCTCGTCCACGACCTCATCGACGGGCACGATCCGCTCGTGGACCATCTCAATCCTCCCAATGCGCTGCATCCGGTTCGACGTGCTCTCCAGACCCAGGACGAGCGACCCTTTGAGCTGGTGCTTGGCGCGCGCCAGCATGCGAGCGCTGACAGGCGTCTCCGCCAACTTGGTCAGCTCTCGGATGATGAGAGACCGCGACCGGTCGACGCGGCTCTCGTCGGTTCCGATGTAGACGCCGACGTCGCCAGAGTCGGCCTGGACGTTGACGAAGGAGTAAATCGAGTAGCACCAGCCGTGCTTCTCGCGGATGTTCTGGTTGAGGCGGCTCGACATCCCGCCCCCGAGGATTGTGTTGAGCACGGACAGCGCCATCCGTCGGTCGTCGAGCGCGCCCAGCGCCCGCGTGCCGATCACCAGGTGAGCCTGCTGGATGGGACGCTCCACCCGAACGGAGACCGGCGTGTACTCCGCTGGCGCTGTCCTCGCCGATGGATTCGTGGCGCGGTCGAAGTCCGCCAGCAGGCGCGTCACGTGTCGGACGACGTCGGTGTGACGCACGTTGCCTGCCACCGAGACCACCAGCCGATCGGGGACGTAGTGCCGGGTGATGTAGTCTTGCAGAGCGTCCCGAGTAAAGGACCGCACGGTGTCGGGCGTGCCGATCACCGGCCGCCCCAGAGGATGGTTGGGGTAGATCGCAGCCTCGTAGTGGTCGAAGACGAAGTCCTCGGGTGCGTCTTCGTACATCCGGATCTCCTCGACGACCACGTCCTTTTCCTTTTCCAGCTCTCGGGGCGGGAGCGTCGGCTGTGTGACCAAGTCGAGGACCGTCCCCAGCGCGCGACCGAGGTGCTCCTGGAGGCCGCGAGCGTAGAAGCAGGTGTGCTCCTTCGACGTGAACGCGTTCAGGTAGCCGCCGACCGATTCCATCCGCTGGTTGATCAGGTACCCGCGACGGCGGCGGGTCCCCTTGAACACCATGTGCTCGATGAAGTGGGTAATACCGGCCTGCCCTGCCCCTTCGTCACGGCTCCCCGCGTCCACGAAGGCGCCCACAGCGACCGACCCGACGGAAGGAATCGTCTCGGTCAGCACGCGGACGCCGTTGGGCAGGCGTGTGCGTTCGATTGCGTGGGTCTCAGGCATGGCGTCGTGTAGAGGCAGCCGGTATCCCGGGAATGCCAGCCGGTTCCACCCCCGTCGTCCTTTCGTCGCTTAGTCCGCTGTGGCGCGCGCTCCCGCCGACTGTGCACGTCTCAACCCCTCGACCGACTGACGACGGTTGGGGGCACGCGCCAGAGACGCTTCGAATGCCTCGACCGCCTCCTGCACCCGATTCAGGTCCAGGAGCAACAGGCCGAGGGCTTCGTTCGCCGGCACCGCTGGCGCCGGCGGACCGAAGGTCAGGGGCGCAGCGGACTCAATCTCTGCAGCCCGCCTCAGAACTGCTACGGCGTCCTCTGCGTCGCCCTGGTCTAGCAGGAATGCCGCGTCGAGGCTCAGAGACGTGACCATGGCCTGCCAAGGAACCTCCTCCGCCGTCGCATATCCGTCGATCTTCATGTCGAGTGGAACCGTCACCTCAAACGCGACCTCGGCATCGCCAGCGGCACGCGCCGCGAACGCACGCGCATGTACGTCCGCTGCCAGTGTCGTCGCGGACCCTCCTTGTACCGCTGGCAACGAGCGAATCGCGTCCCAGTCTGCAAACGCATGCGCTTGCTGGGACGCGATGCGGGTGACGTGTGCGGTCGCCGTGGCCGTGGGCTCAGGGCCGGCGTTCGCCTGTGCGACCTGCAGGAGCGAGTCCGCCAGCGGGCGGTCGCCGAGTTGGATCGCGGCATAGTGCCACCACCAGAGCGCGTGCCATCCGTGACCGTTCAATGCCCCGCCGCGACGGTCGGAGTTGGCTTTGGCAGCTAGGTAGCTCCGCCGGTTCATCTCTGCCGTCTCCGGCCACATGCCCAGCGCGAGGTAGATATGGCTCGGCATGTGAAGCGCGTGGCTCGCTGCGGGCGCAATCTGATCGTACACGCGAGCGGGACGAAGTCCGAGCGGCGCGTGGACCGGATCGTCGTAGGCATGGATCAGGTAGTGCGCCGCACCGGGGTGCCGAGGGTTGGCGGCGAACACCTCCTCCAGGATGGACGCAGCGTGCATGTACGTCGGGAAGTCGCGTCCCTCATGGGCGGTGCCGAGGATAGCGAGCGCATGGAACGCCTGCGCGTCGAGATCGCCGGGGTACGCAGCCGCCAGCTGGCGCATGGCCTCGGCATAGCGGTCGTCTCGTTCTTCTTTGGGGCGCGGGGCGACCTCATCGGGCTCAAAGAGAACCGTCAGCGTGGACAGGTAGGCGTTTTCTCTGTCCGACGTCGAGAGACCATGCCGAGGGTCCTCACGGGCTGCCTCCATGGACTCAAGCACCGCCAGCGCCGCCTCTCTGTCCTGGCGCATCCAAATCGGATGGTTGTGCGTCATCGCCTCGCCCCAGTAGGCCATCGCGAACGACGGATCGATGCTCTGTGCCTCCTGGAAGGCGTCCCGAGCGTCGACGTACTCGAACGAATGGAGCAGCAGAAGCCCCCTCAGGAATGGCTCCTGAGCGTCCTGTGAACCAGAGTTCGGGAACGTGGTCTCGCCGAGCGTCTGCGCCAGCGGGCAGCCGACGACGGCGGCGAGCATGGCGATGAGAAGGACCGAGCGCATGAATACAGGGAGGCTGTTGCGAAAGGTGTTCCCTCAGGACCCGCTGGCGCAAGCCGCGAGACGGCAGGTTGCGCGAAGCCAGTCAAGCACAGAATGGCCCCGGCCACCAGGGTGACCGGGGCGTACAGGCATCGGAGCCGCTTACGCGCCTGCTGCGGTCGCAGACACAGAAGCCCCGTCACCTGCGGCTCCATCGCCGGCGACGCCGATGTCGTCCGGACGAGGCGTGAAGGGCTCGCCGTGCTCTGGGAACTGCTTGATGAAGGCCTCCTGGACCTCCATGCCCGTACCCTGGGCCACCGGCGATGCTTCCTGGATCGCAAAGTCGCTGTTGGGGAGGGTGTCCACCCACGCCAGGGCTGCGGCGGCTGCGCGGCGCATCGAGTCATCCGAGTTGCGGTTCAGCTCACGGACATTCGTCTCGATGATCTCGTGGGCGAGGTGCATGAAGTGCAACCCGGCCATCTTGTCCCGCTCCCAGCGCTCCCCGCTGGCGCCACTCGCCAGCTGCTGATCGAGCTTGGAGAGGACGCAGGACCACGCGAACATCCACACGGCGCTGTCGGCGAGTCGGGCCTGGACGACCTGAGCGGTCACGATCCTCTCTTCCAAGCGGCGCGAGGCCAGCTTGAACTCGCGCGTGTGCGTCTGCACGTGACCCGCGAGACGCTCCGCGAAGGAACGTAGCGACGGATGCACGCGCGTGATCTGCGGCTTCGAGACCTTCTTGCCGAGGAAGATTTCCGTCGCGATCGGCGTGCCAGCGCGGACGGTGGAGGGCTTGAACGCACCCGAGAGGATCCGGCTCACGTTCTCACCCACCGTCTCGTCGTCGGACCACTGGACGGTGTTGAGCAGCCCGAGCATGTACTCGGCGAGTTGCTTGCCGCCGTAAGCGAAGATGAAGGACTGCATCACCTCGTTCGAGCCCTCAACGATCCGGTGGATCCGGTTGTCCCGCCAGAGGCGGTCAAACTCGTTCTCCGTGACGTAGCCCTCACCGCCGATGACCTGCATCGCCGAGTCGATCACGTTCCAACCTTCTTCGGAGCAGAAGTACTTGCACGCGGCGGTCTCGACCATGATGTCGGAGTCGTGCCGGTCCAGCATGCCGCAGACAGCGTACAGCATGGCGTCCATGCCGAACGTCAGCGCGTGCATGTCGGCGATCCGCTTCTGGACGAGCTCGAAGTCCGCCAGCGGGCGCTGGAACTGGTAGCGCGTCGCGGCCCACTTGGTGGCCTGCTCGGCGGCCCGCTTGGCAGCCCCCGTGACGCCGGCGCTCAGGGTGCACCGGCCGTAGTTCAGACACGTCAGCGCCACCTTGAGGCCCTGGCCTTCGCGGTGGAGCAGGTTCTCCTTGGGCACCTTGACGTCCGTGAAGCGGATGCGCGCCTGCCACGTGCCGCGGATGCCCGTCTTCGAGCGGTTCTTCTGGAAGAAGCTCACGCCCTCCATGTCGGGCGTCACGATGAGCGCAGAGACGCCCTTCTTCTGCCTGCCCGTCTTGGGATCCGTGACGGTCTGGTTGGCCATCACCGTCAGGAGACCACTCAGGGCACCGGACGTGATCCACTTCTTCTCGCCGTTGAGGATGTAGCACTGCTCGTCCTCGCTCCACACGCAGGAGGTGCGCTGCCCGGCGGCGTCCGACCCGACGTTGGGCTCCGACAGGCAGAAGCCCGACAGCTTCTCACGCGCCACCATCGGCAAGAAGCGATCCTTCTGATCGTCCGTGCCGAACAGCATCAGCGCCTTGCACCCGATGGACTGGTGGGCGGACACCATGACGGCGGTCGACCCGCAGCGGCGCCCGATGGCTTCCAGAACCCGGTTGTAGCTGGCGACGCCCAGGCCGAGGCCCCCGAACTCTTCGGGTACCGTCATGCCCATCACGCCCATGTCGAAGAGGCGCTGGATCACCCAGTCGGGGATCACCTGCTCCTGATCGATCATCACCGACGGGTGCTCGGTGTCCAGGTACACGTTCAACTCCGCCAGCAGGGCGTCTGCCTTGGCCTTCTCCGCTGGCGACACCTCGGGATACGGGAAGACAAGCTCCTCGCGGATGCGGCCCCAGAACAGGTTCTTGATGAACCCCATCTCGTCAGGCTCCGGGCCGAGCATGGTCTCAGCCTCGCGGATCATCTGCTGGTCGCGGGCGGAGACGCCCTTCATGGAAGAGAGAACGGACATGGGGATCGGGGTGTGGAAGCGCTTTTTCTGTACCGAGAACCTAACCCGCGTGTGCCGCGGATTGTGCCGACGGAGGCGCGAAGCTCTGGCGAGTTTGAGAACCGCCCCCTCCCCCACAGGTTCGCACCGCTGACGTGGATACGCACCCCCAGTTTACGGCCCGGCTGCGGGCAGCCGTCGCAGATGCAGAAGCGCCGCTATGCGTGGGGCTAGACCCTGACCCACGTCGGATGCCCTCCCCGCTGGCGGATCGTGGTCCCTCTGGATTATCAGCATTTTGCAATGCAATAACGGCATCCACATCCCAGGTCGCGGCGGCCTACAAGCCCAACCTGGCGTTCTTCGAGGCCGCTGGCGCGGATGGGTGGCGGGCCCTCCACGACGTCTGCGCAGCCGTTCGCGACACCGGGCGGCTCCTCATCCTCGACGGCAAGCGCGGCGACATCGGCAACACCGGGCGGCAGTATGCGACCGCGCTGTACGAGCACTTGGGGGGCGACGCTGCGACGGTCGCTCCGTACATGGGCACCGACAGCGTCGCGCCATTTCTCGAACACGCGGGGCGCTGCGCCTACGTCCTGGTGGCCACGTCCAACCCGGGCGCTGCTGATCTTCAGCACCTGCCTGTCGGCGAGCAGGCGCTGTACCAGCGTGCGGCACAGCTGGCGGTGGACGTCGCAGCAGATCAGCCTGGTGAGGCCGGGTTCGTGGTCGGCGCCACGCGGCCGGAGATCCTGGCAAGCCTCCGATCGACCCATCCAGACGTGCCGTTCCTGGTGCCCGGGGTCGGCGCTCAGGGGGGAAGCGCCGCCGACGTACTCGATGCCAACGCGGGCGGCCCCATCCTCGTCAGCGCCAGCCGGTCCATCCTGTATGCCTCCGCTGGCGCGGACTACGCGGAGGCAGCCGCGGAAGCAGCCACACGGCTGGCACGCGATCTGAGTCCGTAGCAGATTCTCCGGCGTGTGGATCGCCGGGTGGACGGTGTAACCTTTCATTTGGGCGGCCCGTCGTCCGGTCGATTCTCCCCGACCATGTCTCCAGACGCCCTCGTTCGAACGCACGCCGACCTCGTCTACCGGGTCGCCCTTCGCGTGACGGGGACTCCAGCGGATGCCGCGGACGCGGCGCAGAACGCGCTGGTCAAGGTGTGGCGGGGAATCGCAGACATCCCCACGGACCGCCAGCGGGCCTGGGTTGCCCGCGTCGCGCGGAACGCATCGCTCGACTTGATCCGTCGGCGGACCTCGCGCCCGGCACCGGGGCGAGGAGAGGCCATTTCGGAGCCCGCGTGTGCGGCACCGAGCCCCGAGGCCGAGACCGAAGCCTCCGACGTACGGACAGAGATCGAGCGGGCCGTCAATGCCCTGGACGAGCCGTACCGGTCGATCCTGGTCCTGCGCGAGATCGAAGGGCTCAGCTACAACGAGATCGCCGATGCCTTGGACCTGCCCCTGAACACCCTCAAGGTGTATCTGATGCGCGCCCGCCGCCGGGTCCGCGCGGCCATTACCGCTTCCGCTCCCGAGTTGGTGCCATGACTGACTGCCTCCTCCGCGACGACTACCTCGACGGGCGTCTCACCGATGCCGAAGCCGAGGCCTTCGAAATCCACGCGGCCGACTGCGACGCGTGTGACCACGCGATGGCGCTTCCGCCCGATATCGTCCGCTCGCTGCGGGCCCCCACGGCGCCAGCCGCTCTGGTCGATGCCGCGATCCGGTCCGCACGACGCGCGCCGGATCGCGCTGCGGTTCGGACCCCATACCGACGGCGCCTCGCGGTCTCCCTCACCGCCATCGCCGCGCTTGCCCTCCTCGTCGTCGTGTCGGGACGTATCGGCAAGACCTCATCGGAGCCGACCACCGCGATCGCCGCGTCTGCACCGCCAGCGGACCAACCAGCTGGCGCTGCGCCGGACTCCAGCCAGGAGGCGGCCCCGACCGAGTCCGCGCCCCCACCCCCGCTGGCGGATGCGTCGGCATCGCAGCCTGCGGCAGCGCCGCGGCCTGCACCGGTGACGCGACCGGCGACGCCGTCACAAACGGCTTCCCGTGAAGCGCCAATCCCCGCTGGCGTGGCAGAGTCTCCCCAGGTCGCGGAATCGCCAGACCTGGGCCCAGACGACACCCTCGCGCAGTCCACACCGCCAGCGGACGATCCCGCGGCCCCGGCCGATGACGAGCCGACGCCCGAGGA
>JBCDLV010000118.1:0-9657 GCA_038744895.1 Bacteroidota bacterium
CAGGTCGATGCGGACCGCGAACTGGCTCAGCCACCGCTCCGAGACGGCGTAGGCGACCGGCACCGCCAGCAGGCAGGCCAGCCCGACCCACGCGACGAACTCGCGCGTCAGCAGGTTGACCACCGAGGCCAGGCTGGCGCCCAGCACGCGCCGCACGCCGACCTCCTTGCGCCGCTGCTCCGCGGCATAGGCCGCCAGCCCGAGAAGGCCGAGCCCGGCGATGACGGCCGCGAGGACCGCGAACCACGCCGCCAGGGTGCCCAGCTGGCGCTCGCGCTGGTAGAGCTGGTCGTACTCCTCGTCCATGAAGAGGTACTCCGGCGGGTAGGCCGGGCTGAAGACCTCCGTCGCCGAGGCGAGCCGTTCGAGGGCGGCCTCCGTCTGGCCTGGGGCCATGCGCACGAAGGCCATGGCCCAGTTCGAGGTCTCGGGCGCCGCCAGCCGGAAGACGGTGGGCTCCGTGGGAGTCATGAGCGACCGCATGTGGAAGTCCTTCACCACGCCGATGATCTCGCCGGTTTCGTCCCACATCGTCATCTGCTCGCCGACGGGAGCATCGAATCCCATGGCGCGGGCAGCGGCCTCGTTGATGATGTAGCCGGACGAGTCCGAGGCGATCTCGGGCGAGAAGGCACGGCCGTCGGCCATCTCCATGCCGAGGGCCTCGATGGCCTTCGCGTCCATGGTCATGTGGTAGAACGAGGTCGAGCGTTCCGGGTCCTTGCCGGCCCAGTCCACCGAGCCGGTCGACGAGCCGATCCACAGAGGGTTGCCATTGGCCGCGCCGACGTGGACGATGGCCGGATCGTCCAACAGCGTCTGCCGGAAGGCCTGGTACTCGCTCTTGGCGCCATCGCGGAGAGGGACCAGAAGCATGTTCTCGCGGTCGAGACCGATATCTCGGTTCTGGATGAGCCCGAGCTGGGCGGCGACCGCCAGCGTCCCGATGATGAGGACCACGGACGCCGAGAACTGGAACACCACGAGACCGCGGCGCAGGGCCAACCCGCCCTTACGTCGGCCTCGGATCACGGCCACCGGGCTGAAGCGCGACAGCACGACCGCCGGGTAGAGGCCTGCCACGATGCCTACGCTGAGGGCGACACCGAAGAAGCCGAGCCACATCCACCCGGGCAGGGTCCCGAGCGTGAGGTCCTTCTGGAGGATGTCTCCGAACGGTTGGACGAGGGCGGCGAAGAGGAGTACAGCCGCCGCGAACGCCAGCAGGGCCATCAGCACCGACTCGCCGAGGAACTGCCGCATCAGGCTGCTCCGCGTCGCGCCCATCGTCTTGCGCACGCCGATCTCGGCCGCCCGTCGCGTGGCGCGAGCCGTCGACAGGTTCGTGAAGTTGATGCACGCCAGCGCCAGCAGGAGTACGGCGATGATCGAGAAGGTGCGGACCTGGTCGATGCGCCCGCCGGCTTGCACGCCGTTGTCGTACGCGCCGCGGAGGTAGCGCGTGGCGTACCGCTGCACGAAGGCCGTGGAGTTCTCCACATTGCCGCGCTCGATCAGGACGTCGCTCATCTTGCGGTTGAGCACATCGATGTCGGCGTCAGGCCGCAGGGTGACATACAGCTCCATGCCGTTGTTGTCCCAGCTCTCGACCCACTCGTTGCGGGCGTAGAACTCACTGGCAGGCATGACCCACTCGAAGTCCATCGAGGCCGACGAGGGCGGGTCGGCGGCGACGCCCGTCACGCGCGCCTCGTGGTCGTTGAAGCGCACGGCCTGGCCCATGGCGTCCTCCGGCGTGGTGCCCGCCCCGAACAGCCGGGCCACCAGGGACTCCGTGACGACGATCCCGTCAGGCTGGGAGAGCGCGGTCGCCGGGTCGCCCGCGAGCAGCGGGAAGGCGAACATCTCGAAGAATGGCGGGTCGGTCCAGAAGCCGTCCGCCCAGAACTTGCGGTCCCCGCTGGCGACGACTTGGTTCCCTTCGTAGCGCAGCATCATGGCGCTCTCGACCTCGGGGTAGTCGGCCTCCATGAGCGCCGCCAGCGGTTGCGGTGCGACGTTCCACGTCTGGACGGTCTCTCCGCCGTCGAAGGACGCGTTGCGCAGGACTTGGTGGAGGCGGTCGCTGTGCATCTGATCCATGCCCACCTCGTCCTGCACGGCGAAGAGGACCAGGAACGCGGCGGTGAACCCAATCGTCAGCCCGATGATGTTGAGGGCGGAGTACCCGGCTTGACGGCGGAAGGCCCGGAGGGCGACGACGAGGTTCTGCTTCAGCATGGCTGGAAAGGGCTAGGCGGCATCGGGCAGGGCGCCTTTCGAGGAGGGGTCCGGCGGGTGGACCTCGGAGGCCATCACGTGCTCGCTCACCACGCGCCCGTCGAATAGGTTGACGACCCGCTGGGCATACTCGGCGTCGGAGGGGGAGTGGGTCACCATGGCGATCGTGGTCCCCGCGGCGTTGAGCTCCGCCAGCAGGTCCATGACGGCCGCGCCGTTCTTGGAGTCGAGGTTGCCGGTCGGCTCGTCCGCCAGCAGGAGGCGGGGCCCGGCCACCACGGCGCGGGCGATGGCAACGCGCTGCTGCTGGCCTCCGGAGAGCTGCTGCGGCCGGTGCGTCGTGCGGTGGGCCATGCCCACGCGCTCCAGGGCGGCCGCTACGCGCGACTGCCGCTCGTCCTTGGAGGTCTTGAGGTAGAGCAGGGGGAGCTCGACGTTCTCGTAGACCGAGAGCTCGTCGATCAGGTTGAAGCTCTGGAACACGAACCCGAGGGCGCCTCGGCGGCGCTGGGACCGCTCGCGCTCGGACAGCGTGGCGACCTCCTCGCCGGCCAGCTTGTACGAGCCAGACGAGGGGCGGTCGAGCAGGCCGAGCAGGTTGAGCAGCGTCGACTTGCCGCAGCCCGAGGGGCCCATGATGGCGACGAACTCGCCTGCGCCGAGCGTCAGCGAGACGCCGTTGAGCGCGGAGGTCTCGACCTCGTCGGTGGTGTACACCTTGTGGAGGTCGTGGACGTGGATGAGGGGGGAAGACATGCGAACCGGGAAGAGGGAAGGGGGCTACTGGAGGATCAGGCGCTCGGCGTCGCCGAAGGCGGTGTAGGCGGAGACCACCACGCGCTCGCCACGGTCGAGGCCCGAGAGCACCTCGATCTGCCGGGGCGTCTGGCGGCCGAGTTCCACAGGCCGGCGAATGGCCTCGGTGCCATCCTCGGAGACCACGAACACCCATTGGCCGCCGGTGTCGGCGTAGAAGCCGCCGCGCGCCAGCTGGCGTGCGGTCTCGGGTGCGCCCAGCTCCAGGCGAAGGCGGATGGAGCGCCCACGTCGGGCGTCGGGGGGGACCTCGTCCTCGAAGACCAGCTCGGCCTCGAAACGGCCACCGGTGACCTCGGGGTAGACCGTGCGCACGGCCAGCGTGTAGGTCTCGTCGCCGACGGTGGCTGTCGCCAGCTGGCCTGGGGCCACGCGCGGGAGGTAGTGCTCGTCGATCATCGCGCGCACCTTGACCTCTTCGAGCACGTCGATCTGGCCGAGGCGCATGCCGCGGGTCTTGAGCTCGCCGACCTCGGCCTGGACGGCGGAGATCTGTCCGTCCACGGGCGCGCGCACCGTCAGGTTGGACGACGAGCGCCGAACGAGGGCCAGGTTCTCGCGAAGGCGGCTCACGGAGGCGGCCATGTCGCGCATCTGGGTCCGTCGCTGGGCGGACTGGCTGCGCTGGCCCTCGATGGTGAGTGCGCGACGTCGGCGGGCGTAGGCTAGCTCGTCGCGCGTGGCGATGAGATCCTTCTCAGGCGCTGCGCCCTGGCCCACAAGACCGACTAGGCGCGTCTCGTCCCGCTCCAGGCGCGTGATCTGGTAGTCCAGCTCGGCTACCTGCTGCTCCAGGTCCAGCGCCGATTGGTCCATCTGGAGCCGGTTCTGCCGGAGCGAGGCGGCCTGCTCTTCGAGCTGCGACTCGCTGCCCATGACTTCCAGGGCGAGGTCGTCGTTGCGGAGCGTGAAGAGGACCTGGCCTGCCGAGACGGTGTCCCCTTCCTCCACGTGACGGTGGACGACCTGTCCGCCTTCGATGGCGTCGAGGAAGACGGTGCGGAGCGGCTGGAGCGTGCCCGTCACGGCGACGTACTCCTGGAAGGGAGCGTCTTCGACGGTCGAGACGGTGAGGCGGTCAGCGTCCACGCGGAGCGTCTGGGCATCGGAGCGTCCCCAGATGGCCCACGCGATCAGCGCGGCGACGGCCAGGATGCCGACGCCGGCAGCGATGCGGCGGGGCGTGAACCGTCGGGGCGTCCGCTGGCGGTCGACCCCTTCCCCAGAGGTAGACGGCGAGTCGCCAGCGGGGGTCGTGAGGATGGAGACAGACGCATGGCCCGTGGATGTGCCGTTGGGGGACGGCGAGACAGTGGTCGTGGACATCAGCAGAGAGAGGCGGATATCCGGCATCTCCCCAATGCTGTGCCGTGCTGGCGTCGGGCCCTAGCCGCTCGCAATGGCGGGACAGGTGTGCGCTTCCGCACAGTCACCGTGCGCCAGTGCACGCCCGCAAGCGCCACCGGCATGCTCCTGGGGGCTCCCGCTGGCGCGCACGCGGTTTGCCCCGTAGGCTCTCGTTCCTCCACCCCCTCTCATGATCGCCCGCTCCGTCCTGGTCGTCGACGACAACGAAGACATCCTGACCGCCATCCGGCTGCTCCTTCGCAGTGAGGTCGAGACCGTCCACACCGCGACGAGTCCGTCGGCGCTGCCCACGCTGCTGCGCGAGACGCGCTACGACTGCGTGCTCCTCGACATGAACTTCAGCCGCGACGCGTCGTCAGGCCGCGAGGGCTTGCAGTGGCTCGAAAACGCCAAGCGGATCGACCCCGACGCCGTCATCGTGATGATCACGGGCTACGGCGACGTGGACCTGGCCGTCCGCGCGATGAAGCACGGCGCCGCCGACTTCATCACCAAGCCGTGGTCCAACGAGCGCCTGCTGGCGTCGATCGAGGCCGCGACGCAGCTGCGCCTCACGCGCGAGTCCAGCCGCGCCGCCGAGCCGTCCGCGCCGCCGCCGTCTGAGGCACCGCCAGCGGTGCCGGCCGAGCGTGGCGATGCCGGAGCGCTGCCCGGCCTGATCGGGACGAGCGACGCCATGCAGGCGGTCTATGCGACGATCCGCAAGGTGGCGCCGACCGATGCCAACGTGCTCATCCTGGGGGAGAACGGGACGGGCAAGGAGGTCATCGCCAAGGCCATCCACGACCATTCGAAGCGCATCGAGGGCCCGTTCGTGCCGGTCGATCTGGGCGCGGTGCCGTCGTCGCTGTTCGAAAGCGAGCTGTTCGGCCATGCCAAGGGCGCGTTCACGGGGGCCTCTGCGGACCGCGTGGGTCGGTTCGAGAGCGCCGCCAAGGGAACGCTCTTTCTGGACGAGATCGGCAACACGGAGCCGACGGAGCAGGCCAAGCTGCTGGCGGCCCTCCAGCGCCGCGAGATCGTCCGCGTGGGCGATCCGGCGCCCCGACCGATCGACGTGCGCCTGGTGAGCGCGACCAACGAGCCGGTCCACGAGCGCGTCGCGCAGGGCTCGTTCCGCCAGGATCTGCTCTACCGGATCAACACCGTGGAGCTGTTCCTGCCGCCTCTGCGCGAGCGCGGCGGCGACATCGACCTGCTGGCGGATCACTTCCTCGCGCGGTACGCGGCGGCGTACGGCCGCGAGGTGACCGGATTCACCGATGCCGCCCGCCGACAGATGCGCACCTACGCGTGGCCGGGCAACGTGCGCGAGCTCCAGAACACCATCGAGCGGGCGGTGGTCCTGACCGACGGCCACGAGGTGGACGAGGCAGACCTTCGGTTCTCCGCCACGCCAGCGGCGACGGACGACGCTAGCGGGATCGGATCCGGCACGCTGGACCTCGAAGAGATCGAGCGGGCCGCCGTGCGCCGGGCGCTCTCCAAGCACGGCGGCAACATCACGCACGCCGCGGAGGAACTCGGCCTGACGCGCAAGTCGCTCTACCGCCGCATCGAGAAGTACGGGCTCTGATGGCTGGCGCCCCTCGCTCGCTGTCCCATGTCTGGCGCCGGTCCCGCATCCGCCTGTGGCTCCTGATGGGGCTGCTGGCGGGGCTGGCGGCAACCGCTGGCGTGCTGGCAGCGACGGGGCGAACCGGGAATCTCGTCCTCGTTGCGGTCCTGGGCGTGGGCATCGCGTGGGTCGCCTTCCGCGTGGTTCGCCGCGCCGAGCGCCCTGCGCGCGACCTCCGGCGCTTCCTCGACAGCGTCCGTGCCGACGACATGTCGGTCCGGTTCTCGTCGTCGGGGCACGACCCGCTGATGGATGCGCTCGCGGAGTCGTTCGAGTCGGTCAGCGACGCCTTCCGAAAGGTGCGCGCCGAGCGGGAAGAGCAGGCCGGCTATCTGGAAGCGGTCGTCCGCCACGTCGGTGTGGCGTTGATCGGCTTCCGTACGGACGGCACCGTGACGCTCTTCAACCTGGCGGCCGGGCGCACGCTCAGCATCCCGCGCCCGCGCTCGGTCGAGAGCCTCCGCCAGCGGGCGCCCAAGACGGCTGCCGCGCTGGAGGGCCTCGCCCCGGGGGAGCGGGTGCTGATCCGCCTCGACGCCGACGACGGACCCAAGGAACTGGTGGCCTACGCGACGCGCTTCGTCATCGCGGGCGAGAGCCACACGCTCGTGTCGCTTCAGGACATTCGCCAGGAACTGGAGACGCGTGAACTGGAGGCGTGGCAGCAGCTGACGCGCGTGCTCACGCACGAGATCACCAACTCGGTCGCGCCGATTTCCTCGCTGGCCGGCACGGCGCAGACGCTCCTCGAACGCCAGCACACCGACGACGTGCGTGAGGCGCTCGGCACCATTGAGCGCCGAAGCCGGGGCCTGGTGGCCTTCGTCGAGTCGTACCGGACGCTGGCGCGGTTGCCGCAGCCGGAGCCGCGCGTGGTCCCGGCGGCGGAGCTTCTTGGCGATATCGCGACCCTCATGCGCGTGAGCACGGACCACGTCGAGGTCTCTGTGGAGGTGGAGCCGGACGGGCTCGACATCGTGGCCGACCCTGACCTGATCGAGCAGGCGCTCGTCAACATCGCCCTCAACGCGGTCGAGGCGATGGAGGAGACCGCTGGCGCGCACCTGCGGCTCCGAGCATTCGTCGGGCAGACCGGGCGCCCGGTCGTGGAGGTGCGAGACAACGGTCCGGGCTTGCTGCCGGAGGTCGTCGAGCGGGTCTTCGTGCCGTTCTTCTCGACCAAGTCGACCGGCAGCGGCATCGGCCTCAGCCTCTCCCAGCGGATCGCGAGGCTGCACGGCGGAACGCTCACGGTCACCTCCGAACCCGACGTGGAGACGGTGTTCACGCTTCGCCTGTGACCGCCGCGCGGAGACCTAGGACGGAGGACGGGAGAGGGTGCCTCCAGTGAGCCTCCTGCTGGCATGACCCGTCGTCGCCAGCGGGACACGCTTCAGGTGTGTTTCTGAGCGGCCCGGCACGTCGTCGCTTCGGCGTCATCCCGAGCCTGTCGAGGGATTTCGACGCCTGTCCACGACTACCGACCCTGTGAACGGGCACGACGGGAGAGCTACATGTCTCCAACGGTCTCCCGTCCTCGGTCTCCCGTCCTCGGTCTCCCGTCCTCGGTCTCCCGTCCTCGGTCCCCGCTGGCGCAAGCCAGCGAGAGAGAACCGAGGGCGCCGACTCTCGTAGCCCTCGCATGAGTGCATTCGTCCGTCTCCAGAAGGTCCTGCCCCAGCACGCCCTCTCCCGGCTGGCGGGCCGGCTGGCGGCGGCGCAGAACCGGTGGGTGCGCCAGCGTCTCATCCGCGCCTTCGCCCGCGCCTACGACATCGACATGACCCAGGCGGAGCGGTCGGACCTGGCGGACTACCACTCCTTCAACGACTTCTTCTCGCGAGCGCTGGTGCCGGGCGCTCGGCCCATCGACCCGGCGCCGGGCGCCATCGTGAGCCCCGCGGACGGAGCGGTCAGCCAGACGGGGCGGATCGAGGACGGCCACCTGATCCAGGCCAAGGGCATCCGCTATTCGTTCGAGGCACTCGCCGACGCGGCTGCCAGCCCGGCCTTCGAGGGCGGCGCCTTCGCCACGATCTACCTCTCGCCGAGCGACTACCACCGCGTCCACCTCCCCGTCGCCGGCCGCCTGGTGCAAACGGTCGCGATCCCCGGACGGTTGTTCTCGGTCAACGCGACGACGGAGGCAGGCGTGGAGGGCCTCTTCGCCGTCAACGAGCGGCTGGTGATGGCGTTCGAGACCGACCTCGGGCGGATGCTCGTGGTGATGGTCGGCGCGATGATCGTGGCGAGCATTGAGACCGTCTGGGACGGACCGGCATCGCCCTACCGTACCAAGGTGGTGACCGCGTACGACCTGCCGTTCGACAGGGGCGCGGAGATCGGCCGCTTCCTGCTGGGCAGCAGCGTCGTCCTGGCGTTCGAGAACGCGCGTGCCGACTTGCGTGAGGACCTGGCCGCTGGCGTCGTCGTGCGCATGGGCGAGAGGATCGGAGGCGCGGCCTGACGCCGCCAGCGGGTACCGGGCTATCCTGCGCCGTCTTCGCCCGATGCCATGACCCCTTCGGTTTTCCGCGCCAGCGGTGAGCACCTGGACGCGCTCGCCGCGCTCTTCGACGGCTACCGCCAGTTCTACCGCCAGCCGAGCGACCCCGCTGGCGCCCGGCAGTTCCTGGCCGACCGGCTGGCGGCCGACGAGTCCGTGATCTTGGCAGCGACGGCTCCCGATGTGGACGGCCTCGCAGGCTTCACGCAGCTCTACCCGTTCTTCTCGTCCGTCCGGATGCGGCGGCTGTGGGTGCTCAACGACCTCTACGTGGCGCCAGCGGCGCGGCGGAAAGGCGTGGCTCGCGCGCTTCTCGACGAGGCCCACGCCTTCGCGACCTCAACCGGTGCCGCTGGCGTCCAGCTGGCGACGGAGCGGACCAACACGCAGGCCCAGGCGCTCTACGACGACGTCGGCTACCAGCGCGACGACGACTTCTGGACCTACGAGTTCTCCCTCGGCGGATGATGCTGGACCCCGTGATCCTGGCCGGCGAGCACGTCCGCCTCGAACCGCTCACACTGGACCATCTGGACGCCCTCACGGCCGTCGGCCTCGATGACGACTTGTGGCGTCTGACCCCGCGCCAGGTCCGAACGCGAGACGATATCGCGGCTTACATCGAGGAGGCTCTGGAGTCGCACGCCCGCGGCGAGGCGCTGCCCTTTGCGACGGTCCACGCCGCCAGCGGGACGGTCGTGGGCAGCACGCGCTTCGGCAACGTCGCGCTGGCGCACCGCCGCGTCGAGATCGGGTGGACGTGGATCGCGCCTCCTTGGCAGCGAACGGCCATCAACACGGAGGCCAAGCTCCTCATGCTGCGCTACGCCTTCGAGACGCTCCGCTGCCAACGGGTCGAGCTGAAGACCGACCGCCGCAACGAGCGCTCCCAGCGCGCCATGCGCCGAATCGGGGCGACGGAGGAGGGCACCCTCCGCAAGCACATGGTGACCGCCAGCGGGCACGTCCGCGACACGGTCTACTTCAGCATCCTCGACGACGAGTGGCCTGCGGTCGAGGCAGCTCTTACAGCCCTGCTGGCGCGCGGCTGACAGATCGTCCCATGGAGCCGCATCGCCCGACCCTGCCCCGCTGGCGACGTGCAGTC
>JBCDLV010000119.1:0-9641 GCA_038744895.1 Bacteroidota bacterium
AGCGGTGCCGACGGGCGCGAGCCGCGTCGGACCGTCTGGTCGCGATGCGCTGAGAGTCTGGGCGCCCGGTGTGAGGTTGCCGGCTCAGCTGAGGTCGCGCCAGACAGCCGCGATCCCTTCTCGGAACAGCGTCGCCCCGCCTTGCGAGGGGTGGCGCACGTAGGTCGGCTCCGCTCCGATGGCGTCCAGCGCGCCCTCTGCCTTCCGTCCGACGGCGACGCAGGCCCGCGGCCTGAGTACGTCCACAGTCATCGCCAGCAGGCCGTGCCACTGGCGGACCTCGCGGACGCCCGGCGTGCGGATCGTCAGCGGCTCGCCGGCCTTGTGCGGGTGGAAGGGGACGGCGTTCCAGGTCCAGAAGCGGCCCCAGTGAGGCAGCATCGAGCCCCAGTAGATGCCGCCGCTCGTCTCGCGGTGTGGCTCGCCCGTCTGCGCGAACCTCGCCGACGTGGGGCGTCCGTGGACGGGGAACTCTGGGTCGAGCAGCTGGCGCTCGTTCGTGAACGGAATGCCGGAGAAGTGACAGCCCCACGGACCGGGCGCCTCGGCGACGACGAGCACGTCCGGCCGGCCGCCGGGTGCGGCATCCGCGACGGCGTCGAGCGCGGCCTCCAGGTTCGCACGCCGCGTGGCGGGCGCGTCCGGGCCATCCCGCTCGTCGGTGTCGAGGTACGGGTTGAACTGCCGCTCGCCCGAGGGCACGTCGTAGAGCTGCTCGCGGTAGAGCGCTGCAAGCTGGCGCCGCCAGTCGGCCATCAGTTTCCGAAGCGCGCGTTGACGACCTGGTTGTAGATCGAGCCGAACGAGTACGAGATGCCGAACGAGCCGAAGTAGTTGAAGCTCGTCGCGAGCTCCTGGTCTCCCGTTAGGATCTGGCCGTCGTCAGCGCGCTGGGCGCGGAGGTTGATCTGGTCCTGGACGTAGGAGTACCGGCCGTTGAGGCGGAGGCTGAAGCCACGGAAGAGCCGGAGATCGACGCCGCCTCCGACCCCGAGGTTGTAGCGGTCCGGCCGGTCGAGGTACTGCGAGGCGTCGAGCCCGACATCGACGGAGCCCCACGGCTGGCGGAACTCGGCTGCGACGCCTGTGCTGTGCCGCGGCATGATCTCCTGCGTTTCCAGAAGCACTGTCGTGTCCTGGTAGGCGGCGAACTCGGCGCCGGCGTCGTAGAAGAACCGGAGCTGGCGCTGTGTCGCCTCGGAGTACGGGTAGAGGTTGTACTCGACGGCGCCGACGGCGATCGCGCGGAGATCGTAGTTCGAGAACGTGTTGCGCGAAACGTCGGTGCGGGCGCCAGCGGACCAGTGGTCCGAGAGGCTAAACACCGACTGGATGTTGAGCCCGTAGTTGGCGTTGTCGCTGACGAAGGTGCTTCCGTCGCTCAACTCGAACTCGCTCCGGTTGTAGCTCGCACGAGGACGGATGGACACCTTGAGGTCGTCGGTGACGCGCCGCGCGGAGAGCGAGCCGAACAGGTTGTAGGACTGGGATTGGGACTGTCCGTTGAAGAACCCGTTGCTGTTGATCCGGAAGACCCAGCTGTTCCACGGGTCGACGACGTCCTGGGCTGCCTCGTCTGCTGAGGCATCGACCGAGGGGGCGTCGTACGAGATCGAGATGCGGTCGGCCACGGCTGTCTGTGCTGCGAAGCCCGCCAGCCCGAGCGATAGACGGCTCAGCAGCGCCCGCCGCTGATCGTCGTCGGAGGCTGCAGGCGGGGTCGTTGTGACGAGCGTGTCGCGCCGCCCGGCGATCTCGCCCTGGCGTCCTTCGAAGAGCAGCGTGTAGCGCTCGCCTCCTCCGCCGGTGTCCTCGTCTACGATGAGGACGTAGACGTCTGCATCGGCCGGGTCACGGACGAGCCGGGCGAAGCCGATCTCCGTCTGAAAGAAGTCGATGTCGCAGCCGGGTACAAAGCCCTGGCAGTCGACGAACGTGTTGAGCAGGTCGGAGGGCTGGGCCGAGACTGGAGCGAGGGCTCCGGCCAGGACGGCGACAAAGAGGAGGCGCACAAAAACTAACAGGGGGGGGGAGCAGCGAGCTACGATTCGGACCGTTGGGATGCAAGGCGGGCCGGAGTCTCCGCAGAAATCGCGATTCCAGGGAGCGGTCGTTTCCCAGACACCGTTCCGTCCAAGGCGTTGCTGGGACCGACTGGCGGAGGGCCTGGAAGGGATCTGGCCCGCTCTGCACGCGTCCTAGTCGCCCTTCTCTTCTCGTCTCTTCCGTATGGCCCCGTCGCTCTCCGCTCAGATCGCCGAACTCCTCGCCGAGACCGAGCCGTTCGACGTGCTCTCCGACGAGGAGCGTCAGTCGCTGCTCCAAAAGATGACGCTGGAGTTGTACGCGCCCAGCGAGGTCATCCTCCAGCAGGGTGATGACATCCACCGCGCGCTCTACGTCGTCACCGAGGGTCTCGTCCGCCTCGAAGACGCCGAGAGCGGCCGAACCGTCGACATGTCGGGTGCGGGGTCACACTTCGGCTCCTACGGGCTGCTCCAGGGGGGGGCACTGCCGTACGAGGCGCGCGCCGTCGAGCAGACCTCCTGCGCGCTGATCGCAGCGGAGAGCTTCCAGCGGCTCCTGAAAGAAAACGAGGCCTTCCGGGCCTATTTCGAGGCGGACATCAAGCGCTACGTCCGGACCCTCGACGACGATATCGACGCCAGCGGAGCGTACCTCCTCTTCGACTCCACGCTGGGCGACGTGCTCCGCGCCGAAGCGCCGACGGTCGACGCGGGGGCAACCGTGCAGGAAGCGGCTCGCTCCATGGCGGAGACCAGCGCCGACGCTGTGGTCCTGGTCCAGGAAGGCGCGACGGTGGGCGTGGTCACCGAAGGCGACCTGGTCGAGCGCGTCCTCGCCGCCGGTGGAGACGTGAACCAGCCCGTGATGGGGCTCGTGCAGCGGCCACCGGTGGCCCTGCGCGCCGACGAGCGGCTCTACAGCGCCATGCGCACCATGATGCGCGAGCGGATCCGACGCGTGGTCGTCGTCGATGGCGAGAGCGGCGGGCTCCGCGGGCTTCTGACGGCCGAGGACATCGGCCACTTCCGAGGCCTCGACCCGGTGGCCACGACCGAGCGCCTGGAGCGCGCGTCGTCGATCGAAGAACTGGCGGGGCTCCGCGCCGACTCGAACCGGAGGCTCTTCCGGCTCTACCACCAGGGCGTCCATTCGGAAGACCTCCTCGATCTCGTGACGCAGATCGACGACCATCTCAAGGACCGCGTCCTGACCGTCGTCGAACGCAAGGTGCGGGAGGACCTCGGCGAGAACGCGTACGACGGGCCGTGGGCGTGGCTCACCTTTGGCGCCTCCGGGCGTCGGGAGTCCGTGCTGCGTGCGTGGCAGGACAACGGACTCGTCTACGCCGATCCCGACCCTGCCGATGCCGACCGCGCCGCGGCGTTCTACGAAGCCCTGGCGACGCAGACAGTCGAGGCTCTCCGGTCCTGCGGCTACGGCAACCCTGAGAATGGCGTGGACGCCGGACACGAGGCGTTTCGCCAGCCGCTCTCCACATGGCGCGCAGCGTATGACACGTGGGCGACCGGCGAGAACAGCGACGCGACAGCGCGCGCAGCCCTTTGCTTCGATCTCCGCACGCTCCACGGCGACACAGACCTGAGCGACGCCCTGTGCGACGCCATCGCCTCACACCTGCCGAATGAGCGGCTCACGCGCATCTTCGCCCGCGAGGGGACGCGCATCGACATTCCGCTGTCGCTTCTCGGACGGATCGAGGTCGAGACGGTCGACGGACACACGGGCCTCGACTTGCGGGCGCGGGTGATTCAGCCCGTCGTCCGGATCGCGCGGGCGCTGGCGATCGACGTCGGCTACCTCGCGGATGCGGGCACCTTCGATCGACTCCGGTACGTCGGGGCAAGCGACCACCCGCTGGCGGCGACGGCGAAGTCCCTGATCCCGGCCTTTACGACCCTCGTGGACGTGCACCTCCGGGAGCAGATGCGAGCCGCCGAGCGCAGCCAAACCCCCACCGACCTCGTCGATCCAAACGGGATGCACAAGAGCCAGCAGAACCTGCTCAAGGAAACGCTCAAGGCCGTCCGAGAGGCGCAGGGCACCGTTCGGAAGCACTACGGTCTGTGATCGAGACCCGGCGCAGGCCGGGTGGCTACCGCACCATTCGGCCGGCGCATGACGCGACGCGGTCCGCGATGGCTGCGGCCATGGCATCGAGCAGGCGCTCCTCGGCCCGCTCGCGCGCCCGGTCCAAGACATCGTCCGCGAACATGCGGCGGTCGGACCGAGACAGGCTCAGCTCCTGCCAGTCGCCGTCGTATGTGGCGACATCGGCCTCTTCGCGGATGCTCCTGCGCACCCGATCGTCACATCGGGCGATGCTGGCGCCGGCGTCCACGACCAGCACGTCGGCCTCGCCTTCTAGCTCGATTCGGGTCTCGCGGACCGTGTACGTGGCCCGCGTGCGAGACCCTCGGATCTCTGCCGTCGCCGCGCGTGCCGTGCCGCGCGTGGTCTGCTCCGCGATGGGGAACAGGGCCGCGACGGACGCGAGGTCTACGCCGAGGTCGTCGGCGGCGTCTCCGATGCGGCGGGGGGAGTCGGAAAGATCTGGGTCCCGTGCGTCCCGCTCGCGGCGCTCCCACCGGCGCACGTCGGCAGGATCCAGGACACCGACGAAGAGCGGCGGCGGCGCCATGTGCTCCTCCACGATGATGTCGCCGAGGTCGCGGAGAAACAGCTCGTCGCCCTCTCCCTCGACGGGAAGCACAGCCACGACGACGGTCCCGAGAGTCAGGATCTCGGCTCGCAGATCGGCGATGTCCGCGTCGCGATCCGCCATGCCGAGGGCGAGCATGGCGTCGGTCCTCGCGAGCGCCGACCGAAACTGCCCGTCGGCGACGTCGTCCTCGGCCCACTCGCCGTAGGCGTCCAGCGCCAGCTGGTCCAACGCGGACGCCTGCCGAATCGTCGGGCGGAAGGCGCGCGCGCGGCCGAGAACGTCGATGGTGTCCTCATAATCGCCAGCGGAGAAGAGGGCGTCGCCCCGCTGGCGTAGGTGCTCGACGGCCGCCGACAGCGAGGCATCTCGGTCAGAAGCGAAGGTGGCGGGTCGCTCCAGGTCCACACCGACGCCGCTGGACCGGATCACGAGGGCGTCTGCACGGAGGTAGGCATTGGCCGCCTCCTCGGGGCCACCGGAGGCGGCCTCGGCCAGGAGCCGGGCGACGGCCTCTCGGCCTGCGACCACCAGGCGACCCGCGACGTTGGGGATCTCCGGGTCTCGCTCCAGCGCGAGGGCGTAGGCCTCGGACGCTCCGTAGTAGTCGCCGGCGACTTCGAGGTCCATCCCATCGACGTAGGCACCCTCCGCCGATCCGCATCCGGCAACGAGAAGGGCGAGGAACAAGACGCGTCGTCTCATGGAGGCTGGGATCGGGTCTCGGAGGAAAAGGCGCAGGTCTCAGCGCCTACAAGGTCGTACGAAAATCAGGGGGGCCAGGGGCCACGGAGCCGTCGGCGGCCCGCCTCGCGTGCTCGGCGAGCAAGGCCCCCGCCAGCGGGACGGCGCGCGCCGTGTAGTGGGCCGTGAGCGTCGCCTGCTGGCGCGCGTCGAGGTCGGCATGGCGGCCGGTTCGGCGGAGGCGATCCGCGCGGGCGGCGTAGAGCGCCAGCGCAGCCGCGACGGACACGTTGTAGCTCTGCACGAACCCGTCGATGGGGAGGAGGAGCGCGGCGTCGGCGGCGACCAGCATGGCCTCGCTCGCCCCGGCATGCTCGTTGCCAACGACCAGGGCGGTCGGCCGGGAGAAGTCCCACGACTCGATCGGTAGTGCGTCGTCGCGCAGCGCTGTGACGGCCACCTGTCCGCCTCGCTCGTGAACCCAGCGGACGTAGGCCTCGGGCTCCGACCATGTCCGGGTCTCGATCCATTTGTGCGCGCCCTGGCTGGCGCGCCGCTGCGCCCGACGGTCGGCCACGGCAGGGTCTTCCTCGTCGAGGGCATCGGCCAGGGCCGCCGCCTCGCCCTGCAAGGCCACTAGGTGGGCTGCTCCGAACCCGAGCCCCTCCGCGCTCCGCAGGACGGCGTTCACGTTGCCGGGGTCCACGAGCCCCTCCAGGACGGGCACGACGCCGAACGCCCGCGTCGAGGCGACCTCCGTGACCCGCTGGCGCCGCTCGTCGGAGAGGTAGGCGTCCAGGACGTCGGCAACGGTCTCGGTGGGATACGCCGCGCTGCCAACGGGAACGTGGGGGCCGAGATCGAAAAACGGAGCAGGAGGCAGCATGGGCGGACGCACGGAGGCTTCGAAGCTAGTCCGATGGCCTTCCCGTAGCTTCGCCGCTCGCTCTCGAACCTCCCATGCGTCGCCTGATTCCCTTCGCCGTCCTCGCCCCTGTGATCCTGCTCGCCGCCTGCGGCACGGAGGACGCCTCCGAGACCGAGGCCACCGGTGAGATCACGACCGCCGAGGCGCTCGCCGATGCCGTCCTCGACCGCTACGAGGCGAACGTCGGCCAGGTGGACTCCTTCACCGTGGTCGCCGGTGACGTGCAGGCGCAGTACGCCCTGGCAGACTCCGCTGGCGTGGACCGCTTCGATCCGCCCGAGGTGACGCCGACGGGAGACGGCCAGGTGTCGCCGGAGCGTGCCCAATTGCTCGCGAACCAGGTACCGAACGGCCGCCGGCTGGCGCGTGGCCTTCGCACGGCCGACTTCGAGGGCCAGATCACGCACGACGGCCGGGAGGTCTATCTGCTGACGTCCGAGGACCCCGGCGTCCTCATCGGCGAGCCCGGCAACGCGGCGCCCGGCCAGGAGGTGGAGACCCGCGTGTACATCGACGCGGAGACGTTCGACGTGGTGGAGATCTACCGCGGCCTCGCCGTGGCCGACTCTGCCTCGACCGATTCCGTCGCCACCGAGGTCGTCGGCAGGATCATCTACAGCGATTTCCAGACGACGGACGGCCTCACGCTGCCCTTCACCATCCGGGAGGTCACGACCGGGCTGGTCGGCGCCATGGATGAGGATGCGCGCATGATCCGCGGCGGCCAACTCGGGCTCCAGCTTCGCCAGTTGCAGGCGCAGCCCCAGAGTGCCGAGCGCGATGCCCAGATCGCCGGTGTCGAGTCTGAGCTTCGTCTCCTGAACGAGGGCATCCTCGAAAACGAGATCCGGGTCGAGTCCGTCCGCATCGACGGCAGCGAGTAGCGGGATCGGCGACGGGACCGCCGCGTCGGAGGCGGCGACCCTGAACCGACCATCCATGGACCTCCACGACATCGTCGCGATCGTCACCGGCGCCAGCCGGGGCATCGGCCTCCACGTTTCCCAGCAACTCGCCTCCGCTGGCGCCACGGTCGCCGGGCTTGCCCGCAGCGAAGGCGACCTCCGCCAGCTGGCGGAGACACTCGGCGACCGCTTCGACCCGGTCGTGTGCGACGTGACCGATGCGGCGGCGACGCGCGCCGCCATCGACGGCGTGGCGGAGCGGCACGGCCGCCTGGACGTCTTGGTCAACAACGCGGGCCTCGGCCGCTTCGACGAGGTCGACGGGCTCGCGCTCGACGCCTGGGACGTGCAGATCGACACGAACCTGTCGGGTGTGTTCCATTGCACGCGCGCCGCGGTGCCGCACATGAAGACGCAAGGCGAAGCACGATCCGCAGACGAGACGGCGGGGTTCATCGTGAACGTCGCCAGCATCGCCGGGCTGGTAGGCAACCCGCGTCTGAGCGCCTACAATGCGACCAAGTTCGGCCTGAGGGGGTTTTCCGACTCCATTATGAAGGAGCTCCGGCCACACGGCATCAAGGTGAGCTGCGTCTACCCTGGCTCCGTCGACACAGACTTCGGGAAGGGGGCGGGGACGGGCTCGAATCCCAACGCGATGACACCCGAGTCGATCGCCGCGACCATCCTGCACGTGCTCCAGGCGCCGCACGGGACGCTGATCTCGGAGGTGGTCCTGCGCCCGATGATTGGACGGACATGAAGGCCCCGCTGGCGATGCGATCGCGCTAAACTAGCCAGAACGGTCCACATATTTCTCTAACGCACATGCTGATCGCGCGCCTGCTCCGATGGGGAGGCATTCTTGCCATCGGACTCGGAGTGATCATAGTGGCCTGGCTCAGTGTCGCCATGGTCCGAGACCACGGGTGGGCAGGCGTACTGCTGGCGCTGATTACACTAGAGGCATGGGGACTCGCCGCAGTGGGTCTGATCATGACCGGACTCGGGCGTCTTGTCGAAGACACCGCAGTGCTTCGGTCAAAGAAGGAAGCCGCCGAGAATCAGGGGGCACTCGACGGGGAGTAGTCGGCTCTGGTACATCGCCAGCGGGGGGGAGCGGTATCGTGTGGATCCACTCCCCTGACCCCGATGCGTCTGCTCGCCGTTGCTGTTGCCCTCCTGCTCGTCGGCTGCGGCGGTGCCTCTGAAACCAGCCGCCCCGCGTCGCCGACGCTCGAAGACCTCGCCAGCGGGACCGATGCCCTGCTGATCGCGGCGCACGCCGTGGACGAGGACGTGGTGTGGGTGTCCGGGACGGGCGGGACCGTCGCGCGGACAACCAATGGCGGGGACACCTGGGACCTCGTGCCGGTGCCCGACGCGGACACGCTCCAGTTCCGCGACGTCGTCGCCTTCGACGCGGAGACAGCGCTGGCCCTCTCGATCGGAAATGGCGAGGCCTCGCGGATCGTCAAGACGACCGACGGCGGGCGCAGCTGGCGCACGGTGTTCGTCAACGACGAGCCCGACGCCTTCTTCGACGGCCTCGCGTTCTGGGGCACCGACCGGGGCGTCGCCTTCAGCGACTCCGTGGACGAGACGTTCGTCCTCATCACCACCGACGACGGCGGCGAGACGTGGCGCCGCGTGCCCGCTGGCGCCTTGCCGCCAGCGGGCGAGGACGAAGGCGGGTTCGCCGCCTCGGGCACGCTCGTCCACACGCGCGGCGACCGGCTGGGGTGGATCGGCACGGGCAACGCCGATCCGGCTCGCGTGCTGCGCACCGACGACGCGGGCGCCACCTGGGAGGCGGCCGAGATCCCGCTGGCGGCTGGCGAGGCGGCGGGCGCAGCGTCGGTCACGTTCCGCGACGACCGTCACGGCGTCGCCCTCGGCGGTGACATCGGCGCCCCCGACGCCTTCGCCGATGCCGTCGCCATCACCTCCGACGGTGGGCGCACGTGGCGTCGGGGCGGGCAGCTGCCGTTCCCCGGTGCGGCCTATGGCGCCGCCTACGTGCCCGACTCTGACGCCCTGCTGGCGGTGGGCCCCGGCGGCGTCGGTCTCAGCCGAGACGACGGCCGGACCTGGACGCTCCTCGACGGCCGCACCTTCTGGGGCATCGCCGCCGCGTCGCCAGCGGCGGTCTGGCTGACGGGGCCGGAGGGACGGATCGTCCGCGTACGCCTCTGAGCCGGCGGTTGGAGAGAGAGGGTGTTCGGTCTAGACTCCCGGCTCCACCCCCAGGCTCTCCATGGTTGCAATCATTCGTCGCGTCGACCCCACCTCGCTCGCAAAGATCTACGGTGTCGTCACGGGTTCACTCATGCTGCTCTTCGCGCTTCCAGCCGGATGCGCCATCGCGGTATTTGGAAGCCTGGACAGCGAATTGGGAGGGCTGGGCGCTGGGATC
>JBCDLV010000120.1:0-9549 GCA_038744895.1 Bacteroidota bacterium
CTCCTCGACAACGCGGGGCAGCTGATGGGCTTCTGGATCATGTGGCGCAAGGAGCGCGACCGGCTGGCGTTCCCGACGCGCATCGACCGGCTGGCGTTCTACGGCCCGCACCCGGCTCCGGGGGAGCACCTGGAGTGCCGGGTCGACATTCGCGAGGCTGGCGACATCGAGGTGACGGCCGATATCGAGCTCGTGCACAACGGCACGGTCTGGTGCACGATCGAGGGCTGGGTCGGACGGCGCTTCGACACAGACGACGTCATCTGGCCGACGCTCGTGTACCCAGAGAAGAACGGCGTTTCTGAGCGCCAGCAGGGCGGCTACGAGCTGTGTCCAGACCGGTGGAATACCGCCGCGTCGCGCGAGCTCATCGCTCGACGCTACTTGTCCGCCACGGAGCGAGAGGCGTGGGACGCGCGAGGGCCCCGGTCTCGCCGTGGGTGGCTGATGGGACGCCTGGCCGCGAAGGACGCGGTCCGGCGCTGGCTCTGGGACCACGGCGATGGCGACCGCTTCCCCGTGGAAATCGCCGTGCGCAACGATCCGGAGGGCAAGCCCCTCGTCGACGGCCCCTTCGATACCGACCTGCGTGTGTCGATCGCTCACAAGAATGAGGTCGGGGTCGCCATCGTGGCCGAGGGCGAGACGCCTGGCATCGACATCGAGACTATCGAGCCCCGACCTGAGGAGTTCTCCTCCCTCGCCTTCTCCGCCAGCGAACTGGCGCTGGCCCACGGCGACGATCCCGTGGAGTGGCAAACGCGACTCTGGGCAGCCAAGGAGGCCGCCGCCAAGGCCGCAGGGACCGGCCTCGGGAATCCGCGCCACACGACCATCCGCCAGCGGGACGGAAGCCGACTCCTCGTCGAATCGCGGGACGGCGCTCACCGCTGGATCTCCACTCTTCGACACGGCACTCACGTCGTAGCATGGACCGATCATCCACCGACCTCGCCATGACCCACGCCGATATCCTTGCCACCGTCGACCGCATGATCCGCGAGGTCATGGGCGAGGACTACGTCTACGAGGACGAGATCACGATGGCCACAACGTTCAACGCCGACCTGGAGCTGGAGAGCATCGAGATGGTCCAGCTGGCGGAGAAGCTCCAGGCCCACTACGGAGAGGGCATCAACTTCGCCGCGTGGATGGGCCAGATGGAACTGGACGAGATCATCAACCTGACGGTCGGCGACCTCGTGGAGTACGTGGAGTCGTGCCGCACGTCGTAGCCAACGGCGTTCGGCTTCACGTCCAACGTCTCGGGGCCGAGGGTCCGCCGGTCGTCCTGATCCACGGGCTGGTCGTCGGGTCGATGGCCACCTGGTACTTCGGGCTCGCGGCAAAGCTCGCCGAGCATCACCGCGTGCTGCTCTACGATCTCCGAGGGCACGGCGGCTCCGAGCGCACACAGACGGGGTACGACGTCGGCACGATGGCCGAGGACCTCAGCGCCCTGCTGGCGGACTCGTTCGACGAGCCGGTGATCGTCGCTGGGTACAGCTACGGGGCGCTCGTCGCGCTTCGCTTCGCGCTGGATGCTCCGGAGCGCGTCTCGAAGCTAGCCCTCGTCGAGGCTCCGCTCCCTCCATCGGCCCACGGCGAGGTCATGGAGTTTCTGTCCATGCCTCCTGAGAAGCAGTTCGGCGCTCTTTCTCCCGCGATGCGGAGATCGGTCTCGTCCGGGCAGCGGAGGGCCCGACGCCTCGCAGCGCTTCTCCAGTTTCACCAGTCTGAGAGCTCCCTCGTCCGAGATCTCCAGGAGACCCCAGACGTGCCAGACCACGAGTTGGCGGCTCTGCACGTCCCCACGTTGTGCCTGTACGGCCAGGAGTCGCCTTGTCGAGACGTCGGCGACCGTCTGGCGGCGGTTCTGCCCAACGCGCGGCTGGCATCCATGACCGGTGGCCATCGGCTCGTGCAGGAAAGTCCCGGCGACGTGACCGCTGTCTTGCTCGACTTCACGAGAGGCGACGATGGCTGAGGTACGCGCGAACGGGATCTCGATCCACTACCAGTCGATCGGGCAGGGCGATGTCCCGCCGGTGGTGTTCATCCACGGCCTGGTCTTCGACGACCTGTCGAGTTGGTACTTCCTGGCGGGCGCCAAGCTCTCGCACCGAGCACGCGTCGTCGTGTACGACCTGAGGGGGCACGGCAAGAGCGAGCACACCCCGACTGGCTACGGCCTCCGCCAGCAGGTCGCGGACCTCAAGGGGCTCTTGGATGAGCTGGAGATCGAGACCGTCCGACTGGTCGGCAACAGCCTAGGCGGGCTCATCGCGTTGGCGTTCGCGGCGTCCTACCCCGACCGCGTCGATCGGCTCGTCGTCATCGATTCGAGCGCTGGCGAGGACGGCTGGGGCGATGCAATGGCCCGCGCCGTGTCCCAGACCGACGACGCTGCTCAGTCGAAGGTGCCACACTGGTTCGCTCCCTGGGCCCACCGGTACAGCGGGCGAAAAAGCAATCGACTGGTCAAGACAGCCACGCGGCTGGCGCGGGAGACCACCCTCTCGGCCGACTTGCGCGCCTCCCCGACCCTGTCGGACCGCCAGCTGGCGCAGATCACCTGCCCGACGTTGGCGATCTACGGCGCAGACTCCTCTTTCCTCGCCAGCGGGCAACGCCTGCAGCGCGTGCTGCCCGGCTGCACACTGCACCAGATCGAAGGAGCAAGCCACTCCGTCGTGCACGAGGCCACCAGTGCGATCTACGACGCCATCGAGCCGTTCGTCGCGCCGCCACGGTACCTGTTCGTAGCGCCACCTCTCACGGGGCATATCAACCCGATGGTGTCGGTCGCCGAGGCCTCGCGCGCTCAAGGGGCCGACATCGCGTGGGCGGGCCACCCTACTGCACTCGGCCGGTCGGTGCCGCCGGATCACACGCTCTACCCTTTGGACGAGCCTGACCAGCTGTCGGGCACCGTCGCCTCCCAGGCCTTGGGCAGTGCGGTCGGGTATCAGCGCTACAAACACCTCATCGAAGACGTGTACGTCCCGCTGGCGGAGGCCATGGTCGCGGGTGTAGCCGAGGCCACCAGGGTCTTTCGTCCCGACGCCATCATCGCCGACCAGTACGCCTACGCAGGTGCTATCGTCGCGGAGCAATGCGGGCTTCCATGGGTGACGTCCGCTCCGTCTGGGACGAGCGTGATCGACAACCTGGCGTCTGTGCCCAAGGTGCGAGCCTGGCGAGACGATGCGCTCGCCGAGCTAGCGTCGTCTCACGGCGTCGACCGGCCGATCTTCATGTCGCCGACGCTGGCGCTCGCGTACACCCTTCCTGACCTGGTGGCGGGGCCACTGCTCGATGGACCCATCGAGTTTGTGGGGCCTGCATTCACGCACCGCTCGGACGCGGTGGCGTTTCCGTGGGACGCCCTCGACGATCGCCCGCTGGTGTTCGTCACACTCGGCACCGTTCATTCAGACGCTGGAGACCGATTCTTCCGCGAGGTGCTGGCGGCTGCTCGGGACTGGGACATCCAGTTTGTCCTGGTGGCCCCGGAACGCTTCGCCGACGAGGCACCCGATCACGTGATCGTCCGCCCGTACGTGCCTCAGATCGAGATCCTTCAGCGGGCCGATGCCGTGGTGTGCCACGGGGGCTACAACACCACGCTCGAAGCGCTCGCGCACGGCGTCCCGCTGGTAGTCGCTCCGATCGGCGACGATCAGCCGACGGTCGCAGAGGCCGTCGTCTCCGCTGGCGTCGGTGTTCGACTCAAGTTCCGTCGTGCGCGAGCGCCACAGATCCGCAACGCGATCTCGGAGGTCCTCACCGTCCCCTCGTACCGTGAGTCTGCGGAGCGACTGCGCCAGCGGATCGGAGCATCGGGCGGCGCCCAAGCGGCTGCGGCGTTGATCTACCGTCGGATTCGCGAGTCGATGCGGAAGCCTCAGGTCGCGTGATGTCGAAGCGGTACCTCTTCGTGGCTCCTCCGCTCCATGGCCACACGAACCGCCTCTTGCCTGTGAGCGAAGCGTTGCGCCAGCGGGGAGCGACGGTGGCATGGGCAGGCTATGCATCCACTCTCGCTGGCCGACTTCCTGACGACATCCCGCTGTTTGCCCTCACCGCCGAGGAGCACACCTTTCACGAGGGGGTACGAGCCGCGAACCAGTCGCGGGGCTTTTCCCGATACCAGAGCCTCCTGGAGGATGTAATCCCCACCTTGACGGGCGCGATGCTGGCAGAGCTGGAACCCGTGTTGCGGACGTTCCGACCTGACGTTGTCGTCGCTGACCAGCATGCGCTCGCCGCTGCCATCGCCGCGCAGCGACACGCACTCCCATGGGTGACCTGGGCTGCCCCATCAGGGGTTGCCGATTTCAGCGCCACCTACCCGACGGCTACAGCACAGCATGGCGCCGCACTGGAAAGCCTCGCGAAACGATTCGATGCTGCGCCTCCAATCGACCTCTCCCCCTGGCTAACGATCACGCCCATCACGCGTGCGTTTGTGCCAGGGTCTGTGCGCGAGGGACCGATTGCCTTTGTGGGCCCCACCCTGGCATCCACAAGGCCGTCGGTCGCCTTCCCATGGGACCAGTTGGCCGAGACGCCGCGCGTTCTCGTCACGTTCGGCACCATCAACGTCGACCTCGCTGGACGGCTTCTGAGGGAAGCCATCGAAGCATTCCGCGGATGGAGAGGCCAAGCGATCATATCGGGACCGACGCATATCGTTTCTGACGTCCCGCCGAATGTGATCCTTCAGGAGCGTCTTCCTGTGCTCCAACTCATGCCCCACGTCAACGCGGTGATGTGCCACGGAGGCTACAACACCGTCGTCGAGGCCCTTTCGCATGGCGTCCCGCTGGTACTGGCCCCCATCGCCGACGACCAACCGTTCAATACGAAGCTCGCAGTCGAGTCCGGGGCAGCTGTTCGCCTCAAGTTCAGTCGCGCTCGCGCATCAACGATCTTGAAGTCGATCGAGGAGGTCGTTACAAATCAGACATACCGCGATGCCGCCGGGGTGCTTCGCTCGTCGTTCGAAGCCGCAGGAGGGGCGGAGCTAGCCGCGAGCCTAATCGAATCCATCGAGATATGAGAGTACTGTTCGTCGTCCCGCCAATTAACACACACATCTATCCCCTCACGTCCGTTTCTTCTCAGCTTTCCGCACGAGGGCATAGCACAGCGTGGAGTGGCTACGGGCCCTCTCTGGCACACTCTGTCCATTCCGACGAAGAGACATACCCGTACGATCTACCCGACCACATCCTTGACGAGACTATATTCTCTCAGTCGATAGGAATAGACAGATATCGTACTTTATTTGAAGATTATTTGATACCTAACTCAGACATAAGCCTACGATTTGTATCGAGTGCCGTCGAAGATTATCTCCCGGATGTCATCGTATCTGACCAGCATGCCTATGCGGGGGCGATAGCCGCCCAGCGGTTTGACCTGCCTTGGGTCACCACGGCGATCACGGCCACCGGAGCCACAGACTACCTCGACGGCTTCCCAAAGCTGCGGGCATGGGAGAACGACCTCCTGCTTGACCTCGCCAGTCGCCACGGGGTAAGCGGTCCTCTGAGCACGTCCCCAAACCTCACGATTGCCTTTACGATCCCGGCAATGGCTGGCCCGAATCCGTTGGATGCAAAGGTGGAGTACGTAGGTCCCTCGTTCTCCGATCGGGCCGATTCCGCAGAGTTCGATTGGGGCTGGCTCGCCGGTGGGCCGACGGTCTTGGTCTCGATCGGCACACTCAACCATGCGATCGGAACGCGATTCTTAACCGAGACCATCGAGGCGGCTAGGGACTGGGAAGGCCAGATGATCGTGTCCGGTCCTCCTGGGTTGGCTGCGGCGGCACCGCCGAACGTCCTCGTCCAAGGATACCTACCGCAAATCGAGCTCCTGAAGCATGTCGATGCGGTCGTGTGTCATGGAGGCCACAACACCGTCATGGAAGCTCTCGGCCACGGCGTCCCGCTGGTGACCGCACCGATCGGCGACGACCACACCCACGCTGCTCAGCGGCTGGTGGCAGAAGGTGCGGGCATTCGGATCAAGTTCCGGCGAGCGAAAGCCCCTAAGATCCGCGAAGCACTCGACGATGTCCTTTCTGATCCATCCTACCGACAGGCTGCCCAGCGGCTCCAAGGGTCGCTGATGGCCGCTGGCGGCGCCGAGCGCGCCGCACGTCTCATCGAGTCGGTCGTCCGCTAGATCCACGCCAGCAGGTCTGTGCCGTCTCGCCGCTACATGGTCGTCGCCCCGCCTCTGACCGGGCACATCAACCGCCTCGTCCCGCTGGCGAGTGGGCTCCGCGACCGAGGCGCTGAGGTTGTGTGGGTGGGCGTCGAGCGAATGCTCCGTCGGGTGCTGAACGCCAGCTGGAGGATCGTGGACGTGGGCGGTGAGTTCGGCAGGTACGAGGCCGTGCACCAGGAAGCCCGACGCCTGCGAGGGATCCGGCGGTTCAAGAAACTGGCCCAAGACGTACGCCCGGCGTTGGCCAAGGCAATGGTCACAGGGGTGGAAGCGGCTGCAACCTCTTTCTCGCCCCACGCACTCGTCATCGACCATCACGCACTGGCAGGCGCCATCGTGGCCGAGCGGCATGGCATTCCCTGGGTAACGTCCACGACAGTGCAGGGCGCGACCGAGCCATTTCCCCTCGCTCCGGAGATCCGGGCATGGCGCGACGCGAACATGTCGGCGATCGCTCATGCTCACGGGGTAGACCGCCCGATCGACGTTTCTCCCTGGGTCAACGTGGCGACGGTGCTCCCCGGCGTGCGACCGGTCCCGCCGAGGAGCGGCACGTTTCGGTACATCCACCCTACCGTTCTCCGGAAGCGGCCGCCTGTCTCGTTTCCATGGGAGCGCGTGAGCACATCCAACGGGCCGATTCTCTTCGTGTCGTTTGGGACCGTCAATACGGACCTTCCAATGCAGCTTCTTGGCACGGCGATCGACATGGCGCGGGACTGGAATGGCTTGGTGATCGCGGCCGCGCCAGAGGAGCTTCGAGCAGGTGCCCCGGCAAACGTCATCGTGCAGCGCTACGTCCCCCAGCTCGATCTACTCCCCCACGTCGATGCGGTCGTCTCCCACGGCGGCTTCAATACCGTCTCTGAATCCCTCGCTCATGGGATCCCGCTGGCGCTCGCGCCCATCGCCGACGATCAGCCATTGAACGCGGACGCAGTCGTCCGTGCGGGAGCCGGCATCCGACTCACGTTTCGCCGCACGGAAGTCGCCGCACTGCGCAGCGCTGTGGAGGCCCTGCTGACGGACTCCTCGTATCGTCGGGCCGCCGAGGGATTCCAGCAAGTGCTCGCAGGGTCCGATGGCAGCCGAAGGGGGGCGATGCTCATCGAGGAGGCGCTAGGGTTCTAGGGATCAGGTCGGAGGCGTCACTCTCGGTGAGCATATCTCCAGGACCGACGTCGGCGGGCGTCGCGCCTGGCGCGTATCAGACCTCAGCGCCCTCCAGGGAATCGACTGGGACACCTGGCAGCTGGACTGTGAACGTAGTCCCGTCGTCCTGCCTTGAGTTGACCTTCAGGTAGCCACCGTGACCGTGGACAACGATTTCGTAGGCCAGTGACAGCCCCAAGCCGGTGCCCTCCCCGGTTGGCTTCGTGGTAAAGAACGGCTCGAAGATCCGGTCGCGAACCTCGGCTGGAATCCCGGACCCGTTGTCCTGCACCGACACCGAGACCCCGTCGTCCTGCCAGGGCCGCGTTGTGACTCTCAGAACTGGAGTGAATCCGGGCTCGGCGTCCGCCCGCTGGCGGAGCGCCTGGAGCGCGTTGTCCAGGAGGTTCAGAAACACGCGACCCATCTCCTCTGGAACCATGAGAACCTCCTGGACGGCGTCATCGAGTTCCAGTTGGATGTCCACGTTGAAGCCGGAATGGCTGGCGCGGGTGCCGTGGTATGCCAGACCGACGTACTCGCGCAGCAGGCTGTTTACAGGCGCCGGGCGCATCGGGCCTGGCTGAGCTCGGCTGTGCGCCAGCATGGAGCGGATGATGCCATCCGCCCGGCGGCCGTGCTCCCGGATCTTCGACGCGTTGGATCGTAAGTCCGCCAGCAGGTCAGCGGAGTCGTCCAGTGCTTCTCCCACGGGTCGCTTGGCCTCTTCGCGGAGCTCGTCCTCCAAGTCGTCGAGGAGCTCCGCGGACAGTTGAGCGAAGTTGTTGACGAAGTTGAGGGGGTTCTTCAACTCGTGGGCGACGCCAGCGGTGAGTTGTCCCAGCGATGCCATCTTCTCCTGCTGCACCAGCTGATTCTGGGCGTTCTGGAGTCGCTCCACGTTGGCCTCCAGCTGGCGTCCCCGGTCCTGCAATCGATCACGCAGGCGCGCCAGGCGGAGGGTACCGTAGTACTGCGCTCGGCGCGTTGCGAACAGCGCCACGCTCATCAGCGTCCCGACGAACGTCACCAGGAGCATGAACGTCAGACGGCGGACGGCCTCTCCTGTGTCGACCATAGCCACGGTCAGACCGAGTAGCACGACGGCAAGCGTGTGGAGCACGGTCAAGAATATGCCCAGCACGAAGGTTTGGATCGGCTGGAACGGCACCGTGCCGACGGCTAAAACGAGCAGGAGGGCGAGCCAGCCGGCCAGAAACTCGAGGTCAGCGCGAGCAATGTCGTCAGACGTGAGCACAGCCCCGGCGACGATGACGTACAGCCCCAGCATCACCCGGCTCGCGGATAGCCCGGGCCGGACGTAGGCGATAGGGAGGAACAAACCTGCCGCGGCGAAGACGAACAGTTTGTCCGAGAGCGCTTGTGCGGCGAAGTCCGCTGAGCTTCCCATCCCGCTGCCCCCCATCCATGCTGTAGCGACCGCCGAGATGCCGACCCCGAGAAGCGCCACGAGTCCAAACACGCCCGCCATCCGAACGCCCAGCCTGGCAGAGGCGTCGAGCACCGCCCGGAACCCGGGCTCAGACTCAGCGCGTGTCGGGGCCGCATAGCGCCTCCACAGAATCCGGAGTCGTTGGGGGTAGGACATGATCGCGAGCGAACCACGCCCTCCTACTCACCGCTCGGCCGTTTGTCCCCCGTCGGCCATGGCACGACCTTCAGCGTGGACATGACAGATCCTCGGCTTCCCGGTCCGCCCCTTCCTGTCGATGAGGTCCTGCCGGACCTGGTCGCGACGCTCCAGCGCGCGCCAGCGGCTGTGCTGCAGGCCCCGACCGGAGCCGGAAAGACGACCCGCGTCCCGCTGGCGCTTCTCCGGCTGGCGTCGCTCGGGGGAGATCGCATCGTGATGCTGGAGCCTCGCCGGATCGCCGCCCGCGCAGCGGCACGGCGGTTGGCGACGCAGCTGAACGAGCGAGTCGGGGACACCGTCGGGCTGCGGGTCCGCGGAGAGACCCGAGTCAGCCGTGCGACACGCATCGAAGTCATCACGGAGGGTGTGCTCACCCAGCGCCTGCTCCGGGATCCCGGCTTGGAAGACGGTGGGCGCGTCGGGGTCGTCGTGTTCGACGAGGTGCATGAGCGGAGTCTCCAAACGGACCTCGGGCTGGCGCTCTGCCTCCACGTCCAGGC
>JBCDLV010000121.1:0-9548 GCA_038744895.1 Bacteroidota bacterium
AAACATCGAGATCCTACGCCGCTGCCCGGACATCTGCGTGACGATCAACGGATACTCTGACGGCTCCGAGCCGGGCGACGCCATGCGCATCTCGCAGCGCCGCGCCGACGAGGTCCTGCAGTACTACGTCGCACAGGGCATTGACGCCGAGCGTCTCCGCGCCATCGGCCGCGGTGTCGATCCAGACGCCAACCCGAAGGAGGATCCGGGACCGGGTGACAGCCGCGCTCGCCGCGCGGACTCGATTCCGTCTTCCTGCGCCGGCTTCTAAGCCCGCCAGGGACTGAGTCCCTCCGGTAACGGGGCGGCCTGCGAAAGCGGGTCGCCCCGTTTTTGTTGGATGGGCCCGCTGGCGACACCTGACGTGCAATAGACTGCGCTTGCGGAATACAAAGGCGCCTGTATAGCCATGTGAAAGAGAGACGCCCAGAGCCCGTCGGGTTTTTGACCAGCGGCGTCCGAACGCCCGCCTGAGGTCCTTGTGGCCCTGCGGCTCGCCATTTCCTCGCTCACGATCTCTATGTCCCGTCTCTTCCTCGCAGCCGCAGCGGTGCTTGCCTTTGCCCCTCTGGCGTCGGCACAGCCCGTCTACAATGGTCTCGACGGTCCCGTCTTCGTCGAGGATGACACCCCGGGTGTCCGACTCGGCCTCGGAGTCGGCGCATACGTCTACGACGGTCCCGACCTCCTCGTGGGCAGCGCCGCACTGCAGGACGATGTCGTAGCCACCAACCTGGGCATCACGGCCGAGTTGACGGCCCCGCTGGCGGGCCAACTGTACGGCCGGCTCCTCGGCGGACTCGTCAACATCGGGGCAGACGACAACCGTCCTGACCTCCCGGCTGCCTCGGCGAATCCGTTCCTCACGAGTCAGACGATCCTGGCAGAGGCCAATCTTCTGTACTACCTGTCCCGGCCTGGGTCTGGCGCGTTCTCTCCGTACGTCTTCTCCGGCATCAGCGGGCTCTTCGCGACGGGCGATGCCGCGCCTGGCATCGAGACCACAGCGTTCGCCATTCCGGTGGGGCTCGGCTTCGAGTACGGGGTCAGCCGCAACCTTGCCCTCTACGCTGAGGCGAGCTACCGCTTCGGGCTGACGGACGTTGGCGCGGGGGTGACGGCCGCGGCCGCCAGCGGAAGCCCCGACGTTTGTGACATCAGCGGGGGCAACTTCAACGCCGAGGCCTGCAAGAAGAAGGACGGCACGCCCTTCTGTGGCAACGGCGAGGACCCGGAGCGCGACTGCCGCCCCGTCGACCCCAACGGCGACGCTGACTTCGACGAGCGGTTCAACTCGGCCCTGATCCTGGGCGGGTTGCGGTTCGGATTCGGTGGCGGCCCCGACCGTCCGCTCATCCCGCCGCCACCGCCGCTCCCACCTGTGGACCCGCCACCGCCGGTGGATCCCCCACCGCCGGCCCCGATGGTCTGCGATCTCGTGGAGCTTAACTCGATCTACTTCGACTACGGCTCTGGATCGCTCGACCGGCGCGCTCGGTCACTGCTCGACGAGAACGTGGAGCTGCTGCTCGACAACCCGGCGTGCTGCGTCTTCGTCGACGGCTACACGGACTCGGCCGAGGGCGATCGCTTCGGCATGAGCCTCGCCAGCCGGCGGGCGCAGGCCGTCTACGACTACTACCTCAGCCGCGGCGTCAGCTCGACGCGCCTCAACGTCCGCAACCGCGGCCAGGCAGTTCCTGCGTGCGACAAGGAGGATCCAGGGCCGGGCTGCGAGCGCAACCGCCGCGTCGAGTCGCTCCCGGTCGACTGCGAGCGCTTCCAGTTCCTCCTGGAGAACCCGTCCTACGACCCGTACTAAACGGCGGGCGTTCGGGGCCGGTACCTACCGGCCTTCCGCCAGCGGCCTCGTCCTCTCACGGGCGGGGCCGCTTTTCGTTGGCGGCCACCGGGAGCGACAGGACGAACGCCGTTCCCTGTCCTGGCTCGCTCTCGACGCTCAGTGTGCCTCCGTGGCCCTGGGTGACGATGTCGTAGGCGAGCGACAAGCCCAGGCCGGTTCCTTGGCCGGTGGGCTTGGTGGTGAAGAACGGCTCGAACACCTTCGCACGCACCTCCTCCGGCATGCCGACGCCGTCGTCCTCGACACGTACCAGGGCGCGACCGTTGGACAGGCTCGTCGAGACGACGACGCGCCCTTCCTGCTGGCGCACGGCGTCAAAGGCGTTGTCGAGCACGTTGATGATCACGCGTCCGAGGTCACCAGGGACGGCATCGATCATGCCCGCGTCCCCGAGTTCCTGCCCGAAGGTCACATTGGCACCTGGATGGCGCGCACGCATTCCGTGGTAGGCCAGGGCCGCATACTCGGCTACGAGTTCATCGAGGTCTACCTGCTGGCGCTTGCCTCCTCGGGCACGCGCGTGGGCCATCATGCCCTGCACGATCGTGTCGGCGCGACGGCCGTGCTCCGCGATCTTGGTCGCATTCTGGAGAAGGTCTGCGAGAAGAGCGGCCCTCTCCTCCGGATCGTCCTCGCCAGCGGCTTCCTGCGCGAGCTCGACGGAGAGATCGGCGAAGTTGGTGACGAAGTTGAGCGGGTTCTTGATCTCGTGGGCGATACCCGCGGTAAGCTGCCCGAGTGACGCCAGCTTCTCCTGCTGGACCAGCCGCGCCTGCGCCTCCTTGAGCTCGTCTAGGGACTGCGCCAGCTCAGCCGTGCGCTCCTCGACGCGTTCCTCGAGTTCGTCGGCGTAGGTACGCAGGGAGACGTCAGCACGCTGAAGCGCATCGGTCATCCGGTTGAAGTCCTCGGTCAGGACGCCGATCTCGTCTCGTGCGCCGACTGGAACGCGCGCCTCCAGGTGGCCACGGGCGGCGAGCCGCACCCCATCGAGGAGGCGCTTGAGGGGCCGCGTGAGGCCTTCTCGGAGGTAGAGGGGAAATGCGAGGAGCACCGCCAGCCCGGAGCCGAGGAGCAGCCACGCGTAGGGTGTCGCACGGCGCTCTTCGGCCTCCAGCCAGTCCGCAAGCTGGTCGTCCGCGACGGCCGCCCCTGCCTCTACGGTCATGCCTGGAGTGATCCGTGTCCGCTGAGGGCGCTCGCCTTTTCCTGGCGAGATGCCCTGAAGCCATGCATTGGAGGAGTTCCGGACGGCCCCCGGCGCGCCGACCTCTCCGTAGCGCATCTCAATCGAGCCGTCGCGGAAGAGCGCCAGCTGGACCGACGCTGTGCCGCTCCCCATCGTGAGCGGCACGGCGTTCCACGTCACGGTCGCACTCGCCGAGTCTCTCCGGATCGTCATGTCACCGTCCGTCGGCGACAGGCGGGTCACCAGGGGCGCGATCCACGGGATCGAGGTTCCTCGGGAGAGATCGAGAAACGTGCGGATCCGATCGGGCCCGAAGAGGACGTAGCCGTCGTCGTCGACGTGGACTTCGTCCCAGGTCTGGCCCGCGTAGGGAAAGTCAAAGCCGAGCGGGACGGTCGCGGACCTGGACTGCGTAATGCCAAGTGGCTCACCTGATTGCCCGTCGAATGCACCCGCGGCCTCCACGCGGTACCCGCCTGCATCGGGGACAAAGCGGACCGCTGGCGGCGCGTCGCCACGGATCGGAAGCGGTGTGGAAAATGCGAGTACGGTACCCACCCCGAGCGCCGTCACGACGGACAAAAACCCGAAGGCCACCACCTTCACTAGAAGGCTCGTCGGCTCCGCGTCGTAGTTGACGTACAGGGTCAGCGTGAGCATCATCACGACGGCCCATAGCACCATGGTGACCTGCTCGTCCAACTGGTACGAGACAACCCCCGTGTCTCGCAAGACGCCCGAGATAGGGATTAACAACCCCATCGAGATGGACCAGATGAACGTGCGGGTCGCCTTCCGCATCCGATCTCTCTGTGCTTCGGAGTCGGTGACAGCCAGGTACTCTCGGCGCCTCCAAACGAGAACAGCTGTGGCCGTCAATCCCAGCGAGAGGACGGTGATGGTTCCCACAGCCTGGATGACGGTCCACGGCACAGACACAGGCAGGAACCTCCCTCCTGCGAGGTGGATGAAGGTGATGCTCAGCAGCGCCAAACCGCCGCAGGCCACCAGGAGTCGGATCGAGGTGCGGGACGACTCGACCCGTCCGAAATGGTCCGCGACGCCGATGAACGCCCACGTCGACACGATGACGCTGCTCCAGGTCAGGGCCTCGATCCACCGCCAGGCCTGCGCGACGTAGATGGTCCCGAACCCGACGTAGGCGATGTGGTGCAGAACGAACCCGAGGAGCGCCAGCGCCATCCAGGCCGCCGTGACCGTCTTCCGTGCTCGGAGCACGAAGTACACCAGCACCCCACTGGTGAGGACGACCAGGCTCAAGCGGGGGAGAGCAGCCGTCGTCAGGTAAAAAAGATCCATGCGCAGCGGGAAGCGCGGTCGCGGAATATAGCGGGCACACGGGCGCGCCTATCGCCTGCCCCCACGTCCAAATCTCGCCTATCGGCTGGCGTCACCGATCCATTCCCCAGGGACGGCCGCCAGCTGGAATCGCCAGATGCGGTAGCCGTCCGCGCCTGTATCCGCGACGTAATCCTCGACGGTGTAGAGCCCGTCGTAGCGGTAGCCTGCGTCGGGCGGGTTCCAAACACCACGCCCCACGCCTCGGCTCACGCGCACGGGGATCCGCTGGCGCGCGCTCTCGGCCAGCGCCAGGTTCGACCGTGTCAGCGTTTGGTCGCCGATCTGGCGGCCGGTTCGCGGGTGGCGAGCCCCGGAGCCGGTGTAGAGCACCGTGGACCCGTAGTCCTGATCGTCCACGAAGGCACAGTTCAGGATGATGGACTCCGCGCCCTCGCGTGCCCGACCACAGATCCCTGCACGACGAGGACGGTGCACGCCAGCCAGCGAAAGCGCCACTCGGTCCTCGAACACGTCGCCGATGGCGATGCCAGGGATATGCCCGAAGGGACTCGTCACGGCTACCGGCCCCGCTGGCGTTGAACGGCCCAGCCGATCGCGGCGCCCACGGGCATCAGGACGAACGCTGCACTTGCCCAGATCGGAGTCGCCAGCAGGACGAACTGCCCAACGAGCATCGCCAGGTCACCGTCGCGATCCCTGAAGAACGGGGCGTCCGTGACGACGTGGTGCAGCGTGACAGCCAAGACGCCAGCGGCGACGAGAAGCGCGCCCCATGCGGCTCCGACAAGTGCTCCACGGAGGGGGCTGGACGATGACACGGCCGTCATCGCGGGACACGGACTCGGCTCCATGCACCCCACCCCGCGAGAGCGCCGAAGGGAATCGCCGGCAGGGCGCCCACGACGGCCAAGCCCAGGATCACGGGGATCCCTCTCAACTCGGTGATGCGCACGGTGTCTGTCGTCGACGCGATGCTCACGAACAGCACGGCGGCGACGTAGAGGAGAGCCGCGACGAGCGTGACCGCCGCGCCCATCGCCATAGCACCGCCAGCGGTTCGCGAGCGCGCCAGCCGCCGGCCGAGCAGCGCACCCGAGACGCCTCCGCTGAGGCCGAACGCGGCGACGGCGAACAGCCCCAGCATCGGGCTTTCACTGCCGGCATCATCGAAGGCGGCGATCGCGCTGGCAAACACGGCACCGAACAGGCCCGCGGCGAGCGCGAACGCCACGGCAGAGACTCTGCGTGCACGGCTCATCGGAGGGCAGCCTGTTCAGCGGGCCGGGTCGGCCCCCACCGCCATGCGACCCAGCCTCCGATCGCTCCGACCGGCGCGAGGCATAGTGCGACGAAGCCACTGAAGGCGCGAAAGAGAGACGTTGCTCCCCACTGCGGCGTGCTCCCCTCCGGGACGGTCAGCGAGAGCAGGACGCCGCTCAGCACGGTCGCGCCCGCTACGATGGCGGCTCCAAGGAGCGCAGCCCGCGCGCCTGACAGACTCCGGAGGAGGGCCGGGACTCCGACGGCCGCGAACCCCAGGTGGATGCCGAGCAAGATCAGGAGCGTCACCGCCCCTTCTGCTCCCGGCGGCGCTCCGTAGCTCAGCGCGAGCGCGAGGCCCGGCGCGACGAGGAGCCCCGACGCCATGAGGCGCTCCCGGCTCACAGCCGCTCCTTGCGCTCCAGGTAGAGTGCACGACACAGCATCACCGCCGCCTGCGCGGTCTGGTCCGTGAACCAGTAGTTGACGCCAGCCCCCACCGCTGCGCCCGCGATGGGAATGGTCTGCGCCAGCTTCTGCGCGCCGAGGTTCTTGGCGATCTCGCGCGGGACGTGGCCCAGCTGCTCGCGGAGCGTGCCCTGCGCCTTGCGACCTCGGTAGCCGCCTCCGTCGATGGCCGCCGCAGCCACCGCCAGCTCGCGCAGCGCGTCCGACTTGGCCTCGCGGGACCCGCTGGCGGCCACGTTGAAGATGGCGACCACGAGTGGCGTGTACCCCGGCCCCTTGAGCGGGAACCCGTAGGCCGCCGCCACCTGCTGGATCAGGCGGAAGTTGACGGTGAACAGCACCGGGATATCGGCCGCCAGCAGGAGAGCACCGCCGAGCCCTGCGCCGCCGCCAGAGAGCGCCGCCAGGATCGAGTTCTCGGAGGCGTACTGTTTGGCGAGGGCATCCAGCTCATCCAACGGGACATCGCGAAGCTCCGCCACGGTCTCGACCTCGATCCCCACGGCCGACGCCTTCTCGATCACGTCGTCGGCGTCGTAGGTCCACGCGCTGGCGTCGTTGAGCGTCGAGAGAGCCTGCGTAAGGGCGTCGGTGAGCGCGTCGGTGACGCTCTCGGGGACGAACTGGTCGAAGGCCCAGTCGACCGGCCGCATGGCGAAACCGAGGGCCTGCTGCAGCAGGGTCTCGCCTCGCTCCCAGCGGTCGATCTCGCGCTGGGCGGTCCGTTCGTATTCGGTCAGGCGCATGGCGTCTGCTGCGTGTGAGTGGGGATGCGTCACGCAGCAGAAACCACGCGGCACGCACTATTCGGTCGAAATATCGTACTTCTTGAGCAGCCGGTACATGGTGGCTCGGCCGATCCCGAGCTCGCCAGCGGCGCGCTCGACGTTCCCCTCGCACAGCTCGAACGCGCGCTCGACGGCGCGGCGCTTGAGCTCGTCCAGGGGAACGATCTCGTCGTCGGGGACGAGGGGCGTGGTACTGGAGACTGCCCCTGAGGGTTGCGCGGCAGGCGCGGCCCTGCTGGCGCCGACCGCCAGCGGGGGCATGGCATCCCACGACTGAGGCACAGGGGGCTCGTCCCGTGCCGGCAGCGACTCGGACGGCGGGGGCGTGCGCGGCGGAGCCGCCTCGGAGGTGTGTCCATCACCAGCGGCCCTCGGGCCTCCCATCCGCTCGGACCACGGGCGAATGGCCTGCGGACCTCCCAACAGCAGGTCGTCCACGCCGATCTCGTCGCCATCGGCCACCAGGACGGCCCGCTCGACGGTCGACTTGAGCTCGCGCACGTTGCCGGGCCACGGATAGTCCAGAAGCGCGCGGACCGCGTCCGGCGAGAACCGCTTGCCCTTGAACTGGGTGTGGGCCGCGATGTAGCTCTCCAGAAATCCCTGCCCGAGCAGGAGGATGTCGTTGCCCCGCTGGCGCAGCGGCGGGAGCGCGATAGGAAACTGGAACAGCCGGTAGTACAGGTCCTCGCGGAAGGTGCCGTCCTTGACCATGTCCAGCACGCTCTTGTTGGTGGCCGAGATGACGCGGCACTCGAACGAGATCGTCCCGGAGCCGCCGACGCGCGTGATCTCGCGGTTCTGGAGGGCGCGCAGCAGCTTGGCCTGGAGGCCCAGGTCCAGCTCGCCGACCTCGTCCAGGAAGAGCGTCCCGCCGTCGGCCTGCTCGAACTTGCCGATGTGACGCGCATGGGCGCCGGTGAAGCTGCCCTTTTCGTGTCCGAAGAACTCGCTCTCCATGAGCTCCTTCGGGATCGCCGCGCAGTTGACCACCACGAACGGCCCGACCTCGGCCTCGCCCGGAGGCGGATCGGAGTTGAAGTGGATGGCCCGCGCCACGAGTTCCTTGCCGGTCCCGGACTCGCCCTCGATGGCGACCGTCAGGTTGCCGCGCAGCGTCTTGCGGATGAGTTGGTAGACACGCTCCATCGCCGGGCTGTCGCCGACGATCTCCTTCATGCCGTACTTCTTGGCCACCTCGGCCCGGAGCTGCTCGATCTCACGCGCCAGCTTGACCCGCCGCTTGAGCCGCTCGACAACGACGTCCAGCTTGACGAGGTCGTCCTGGCCCTTGGTGATGTAGTCCGTCGCGCCGCCCTTCATGGCCTCGACGGCGACATCGGCGGTGCCCTGGGCGGAGATCATGACGATGGGTAGGTCCGGCGCGAAGAGCTGGAGGCGGCGGAGCGTCTCCATCCCCCCCAGGCCGGGCATCATGATGTCGAGGAAGACCGCGTCCGGCTGGAGCCGGTCGAGCGCGTCGAGCGCGTCCTCCCCGCTGTGGAACACGTGGACTTCGTGGTCCTTGGCCTTGTCGAGGCGGTACGAGAGGAGGCGAGCGTAGTGCTTGTCGTCGTCGACGACGAAGAGGCGCGTGGTCACGGAGCCGGGTCTGGTGAGCCGGCGGTATCGGCCCGCTGGCGGCGCGGTTCAGCGCGGCCGGTTCACTCCGCCAGCGGGGCGCGCGGCGGCGACCGATTGGGCGGGTGTTGTCTCAGAGTGAGACGGCCTAGATCCAGACCAGCCCCGCGATGCCGATCGCGAAGCAGTAGTAGGCGAAGTACTGGAGGCTCTGGCGCTGCACGAGCACCTGCACCGCCCGGATCGCGAACACGCCCGACACGAACGCCACGAGCGTCCCCACCGCCAGCGGGACGGCGCCCACGGTCATGCCGGTCTCCAGCATCTCCAGCGACTTCAGCAGCGTCGCCCCGAGGACGACCGGGAGCAGCATCAGGAACGAGAAATCGGCGGCTGCCTTCCGGTCCACGTTGAGGTAGATGGCAGTGCAGATCGTGGATCCAGAACGCGAGATGCCAGGGATCAGCGCGGCCGTCTGCGCAATGCCGACCAGCACGGATTTCAGCGGCGAGAGCACGCCGTCGGGGTCCGGCCGCAACCGCGTGAGCAGGAGCAGGATGCCGGTCACGATGAGCGCACCGCACACGAACCGCGGGTCGCCGAAGAGGGCCTCCAGGCGCTCCTCGAAGAGCAGATAGCCAAGAAAGGTCGGCACCATCGTGATGAGCACGAACGCCACGAGCCGGAGCGACGGCGTGGGATCGCCCGAGGCCACCGGTGGCCCATCGTCCGGGCCGTCGCCGCGGGCGCGCTCGATCGTGCCCGGACGGACCGCCTCGGCCCAGAGGCGCGGCTGAAGCAGGGCTCCGAACGCATCGCGGAGGATGCGGCCGATCCGCTGGCGATAGACAGTCAGGATGGAGAGCGCCGTCCCGAAGTGGACGAACACCTCGAAGGTGACGTCGCCAGCGCCCGCGGTGTCGAGGCCGAGCATGTACTCGCCCAGGACGAGGTGACCGGACGACGAGATGGGCAGGAACTCGGCGAGGCCCTGGACGAGGCCGAGGATGGCGGCTTGCCACCACGTCATGGCAGGACGGGCTGGGGAGAAGGGCGGGCCACCGGGGGGTGGCGC
>JBCDLV010000122.1:0-9512 GCA_038744895.1 Bacteroidota bacterium
CCATACGTGCCGGAGACTTGCCCGTCGGCGTAGACCGCCCGTCCAGTGTTGCCGCGGGACTCGACGTCGTTCGATAGTGGGGCCAAGGTTGGCCACGTGAAGCGCGTGGAGTCGCGCGTCGTACCGCCCGCCATCTGGACTTCAGAAACGCTCACGATGGTGAGGACGCCGCCCTCGAGCGTGACGGTCTCCTCGACCGTTCCGATGTTTTGGGAATCATCTCCGGTCAACTGAACGACGTAGGACGCCGACTCCAGGGTGACCTCGCCGAGGGAGAGGTCCGGGTGCCCAGGGGCGAGGACAACGGCCTCTTGCGCGCCAGCGGTGGCAGAGACAAGGAACAGAACGAGGGGAAGGACTCGCATGGGGGTCGGGGTCGTGTGAGATGCTGGCCAGCTACGGGGGCATCCGAGAGAGGGTTGCGGCCTAACGGCGGGCCTCCCGGAGCCGCCGTGAGAAGGCGACGCCGAAGCCGAGGCCAAGGATACCAGTCCCGATCCAGAGCAGCGAGATAAACGGTTTCTCGTACGCCTGCACAACGATCCAGTCCTCCTGCGCGACCGTCGCGCCGTCGAACATCAGCCGAACGGCACCCTGGTCGACTTCCATCCCGGCGAATGCGATGCCGAGGCCCCAGTCGGTCGCGCGGTTTTGGATGAACTGCTGCTGGCGCCCCTTCGTGATGACGTACACGGGGCGTAGCGTGCGCTCGTCCCCGGTGGCCTGGTTGACCACGTCGAGGCGGGCTGCGACGGCGAGGTCCACGGAGTCGCGTGGGATGCCGATGGCATCGAGGTCCACTTCGAGTTCGTAGTCCGAGAACGTGACGGTGTACGCGAGATCGCTCGATGGTGTCGCCAACCGGACGGAGTCGCCACGCGCTAGGGTCGCCTCCGTCGTCGCCTCCTGGGTCTGGCTCATGACGCTCGGGTAGACCGCCACGTAGAGATCCCGCACGACACCCTCGCGGACGTCCGACTGCTGGATCCACTGGTCCCGGCCGTCCTTGTAGACCACGTTGCGCGTTTGGAACTCGCGCCCTCGGCGGTCCACGACATCCATGACGTAGACGGGCCGCCCTTCGTCGTTGACCTCCTGGCCGGCGTAGGTGAAGCGGTACCCGTCGGCCGCGATGGTGCGCCCGATCGGGACCACGACATTCTCACGGCTGCCCTGGATGTCCGTCCCCTGCCCGTCAGAGATCGGGTCGTTGAACACAGACGAGGCGAAGATGCCCAACAGCATCAGCCCGAAGCCGACGTGAGTGAGGCTCCCGCCGACCATCTTGGCGTTGCCCTTGCCGACTCGCCACATCACGCTCAGGTTGCCCCAGAGCATGAAGAACGACGCGAACAGGAAGAGGAGAAGCATCAGCGAGGTGCCGTGCGTCTCGAAGAACGCCCCGCCGATGCCCGCGGCGGCGACCGTCGGCCCGCTGGCGACGACCTCGCTCGGTAGCACCGTCTCCTGCACGAACGGCGTCAGGAGTACCACCGCGGCCGTGCTCACGACGGTCACGATCACAGGCCGAATGAGCACCCGGTTGGCGTCCTCGACAGTCATCTTGCGCCACCAGAAGAGCTGCCCCATGCCGCCCAGGAACGCAATACCGACTGCTAGCGGGAGCGTCCAGGTGTTGTAGAACGCGATGGGAACGGTGCTCGGGTTGTCGCGGAAGACCTTCCCGAAGATGGGCGCGCTGGTGCCCAGGATGATGACGGCTCCGGTCACCGCCAGGAGGAGGGCGCCTGTGAAGACGAGCGACTCGCGGCTGAGGGCCGCTGGCGGCGACGCGGGCGACGGCAGGTCCCGCCAGCGCCAGAGGAGCAGGCCGAAGCCGACCGCGCCGACGGTCGAGATCCAGAGCAGGAGCTGGTTGTACAGCCCGAGATCCACGAAGCTGTGGACGGAGACGTCTCCCAGGATGCCGCTCCGCGTGAGGAACGTGGAGTAGATGCAGAGCTGGAATGCCAGCACGGTCAGCCAGAGCGCAGCCTTGTGGCCTGCGGCGGTCTTCTTCTGGACGACCATCGAGTGGAGCCCGGCCACGGCAAACAGCCACGGCACAAGCGACGAGTTCTCGACTGGGTCCCAGGCCCACCAGCCTCCGAAGCTGAGCGTTTCGTAGGCCCACCAGCCACCCATCATGATCCCGACGCCGAGCACGCCGGACCCCGCTAGCGACCACGGCAGCGCCGGGCGCACCCACTGCGTGTAGCGCCGCTGCAACAGGCCGGCCACTGCAAAGGCGAAGGGCACCATTAGCAGCGTAAACCCGACGAAGATGGTGGGTGGGTGGATCGCCATCCAGGGGTTTTGGAGCAGGTCGTTGAGCCCCTGTCCGTCGGCCGGGACGAAGTCGGGGTTCGCCGCGAACATGGGCGCCTCAGCGAACTTGTCGGCGACGAGCTCGAACGGGCTGGCGCCGATCGCCAGCGGGCCCACCTGGAGGCCGACGATCATCGAGAGCAGGAACGCCTGGCACAGGGCGACCACCGCCAGCACGGGCGAGGCGAACATGCGTCGGGCTTCCTCGGTCGGGGCGCTGGCGCCAGATCGTGTGCTCCAGCGAACCAGGATGCCTCCGACGATGGCAGTCATCGCCGACCACAGAAGGAGCGAGCCTTCCTGACCGGCCCAGAAGGCCGAGACCTTGTAGATGAGCTTCTGCGCCGTCGACGAGTGCTGGTAGACATACGCGATCTCGAAGTGGTAGCCGAAGATGGCGACCCAGAGCGTCACCGACGCTACGAGGACGCCGAGGCCATGCACGGCCCAACTCCACCGGCCAATCCGAGCCCACGACGCGGAATCGTCGCGATGGAGCCTGGATGCCAGCGCGTAGCTGACCAGTGCCGCCAGGGTGGCGACGAATGCGACGACAATGGAGAGGTGACCAATCGTTCCGACCATCGGACGTGTGGCGTCAGCCCTGTGTACGAGTTTTCACTGTTGGGTGAAACTTACGAATGAGCCCCGCGCGGTCGTGTGCGACAAACGTGGATTTGGCGCGACGCTGACGAGATCAGCGGTCTGAGCCCGACTCTCCAGGCGGCGCCTCAGGCGGGGGCGACGGGTCCAGGTAGACGAACAGCACCGGCTCGGAGCGCCGGCCCAGGGCGTAGACCAGAAGCACATCGCGCCCTGTCTCCACCTCCACCGCAAACACGTTCACGAACGGACGCTCGTAGGACCCTCCCGTGACGCCCGAGCTATCCCCGGACACGCTCGTCGCGTACGACGCCCCGAAGCTCGCCGTCTGCACGTCGTAGCCCTCCGGGATGACGACGGACTCGATCCGTGACCCGAGCGACGGACCCGGCAGGTAGGGCGTCTGGCCTGCGCCTGGCCGGCAGCCGACAAACGCGAACGACATGAGGCCGAGCAGAAGCAACGGGCGCACAGGCAGCAACGGGCGAGACACCTTTGAAGACGCGCGCTGTGCGCCGCAGGTAACCCCCTGCCCGCTGGCGTCAAGCCCGGGACGAGGCAGAGCGCACGCCCCATGCCTTCCACGAATCGCGGATGGGGGCTCGGACCCGCATACGGCACCCCCTGTGCTACTGGCAGAGCGATGCCGGGGCGTCGAAGGGTTCCTCGATCTCCAGGCTGGCAGGGACTGTGAAGGTGCTCCGGTTGGTCTCGTTGAGGTACCGCGCGATCACGTCGTAGGTGAGTCCGACGAAGAGACCTTCGGCGATCACGACGACGGATTCCAGCGAGCCGTCGTCGCGCCGCGAGGTGGACTCGACGGTCCCCGCGCTGAACCACTCGCTCGTCCCCTGCTCGCGGACGGAGAGCGTAAAGGTGGGCAGGTTGTCGATGTAGACGCGTTCGCCCGCAGACGGACACTCAGGCCGGAGCGTGACCGTGACCGGCTTGCTCGGCGGGACCAGAGAAACCGTGCAGTCCACGCACGTCTGCCAGTCCGCTGGCGTGTATACGCGGCCGTTGTGCGTCGCGCGGAGGCGGGTCCGCGGCGCAGCGACGGGCAGTTCCAGCGACGCCGAGGTCTCGCCGTCGTCGATGGTGGCTCCGATGGCGTACCCACTCCCGCGAGCGTCGACGCGGACGCGCCCCTCGCTTCCATTCCGAACAACGCGGAACGTGACCGTCTGGACCGGTGCCGCCAGCGGGCCGAACCGGGTGAAGAGGCCGAGGTGCTCGATGTCGGCGTCGATGGCGATTCCGCTGGCGGTCGAGACGATGGTGCCGTCGGGCGAGGAGCGCCAGGTGCGCGACTCCGGGTCGTACGCGTTGGCCTCGACCAACTCCCCTGGCGCGAACGTCCGCCCGGTCTTGGGGTTGAGGGCATCCGCGCGGAGCGGCAGGCTGACCCGGACGTCCCCGCTGGCGGCCACCTGGGAGGAGGTCTCCGCAGAGACGCGGACGCCTGCTACGGACACAGACCCGTCTGGACGCGGAGCGGCGGAGAGCACCGCGCCCCCGCGCGAGTTGTACGCGTCCAGCGCTACCGTCGCGGAGCCACTCAGCGGTCGCCCGCTGGCGTCGGAGAGCACCGCGCCAGCGGAGACCGTGGCTGTGGTGAGGCTTCCGCCGCGTGGCGTGGCCTCCAACACGAGCGCCGTCGCGACTCCGGAAGCGCCGTTGGCCTGGACGGCCCCGCTGGCGACCTCTGGATCGCTGGGCTGGGATCCCGCAGGCGGCGGTGGATCCGGATTCTGCGGCCGAGCGAGGTCGATGACAAGTGTGTACGACCCCGTGTCGGCGAGGGCGATCATCCGCGTCGCGGTCTCGTAGCCTTCGGCGCGTGCCTCGACGGTGACCTCTACCTCCCGATCCGACTCGGGGGCCACGTCGTCCGAGATGGCGAAGTTGAACGCGCCGCCTTCGACGACTTCTCCCTCGATGGGGTCGCCGAATCCGTCGACGACGGCTTCCGGGACCGAGGCCGAGTACGTCAGGGTGACAGGGGTCTCGACGAGGTCGCCGGTGCGCGCGTCAACGACGAGCCCTCCGACGATGGTCGACTGGGACTCGATCGAGAGGATCACCCGGAAGTCGTCCAGGGCCTCGTCGAGGGCACCGAAGTCGCACGCCGCGAGCGCCAGCAGGGCGCTGAAGAGAGCGAGAGACGGAACGGACGTGCGGGTCACAGGGAGAAGCTGGTCTTGAGCCCGACCGAGACGACGGGGTGGAAGCGGAAGCTGTCGAGACCGGCCTGGAGCGTGGCAACGTTCGCGGGATCGGCTGTGCCTCCGATCAGGCCCGTTCCAGACATGGCGATGGTGGGCGGGCCGACGAAGGCCACGCCGGCATCGGCGGTCAGCCCGAACGCCCCGGCCGTGAGATCGCCGGCGCCGATGCCGAGATAGGGCGCGACGCGCTGAGCATAGTCCACCTCCACGCGGAGCGTCCCGACGCGCTCGACAGAGAACGTCCGGTCCAGCGACTCGTCGTAGTACGGCTCCGCAGCGCGAATCTCAGCCGCTGCGTTGTTGCCGTGCAGGAACGCGCCAGCGGTGATCCGAAACGTGTTGCCGACTGGGTGCCAGTCGACCATCAGGCCGGCCGCGCCGAGCCCGATGTCTGCGTCGTAGTCCAGGTCGAGTCCGTCGACGCCGAGGTCCGAGGCATCGAGCAGCCCGCGCTGGTCGAAGGCGAGCGTGCGCCCGCTGGCGCGGAGCGTGACGGTGTCGAGCAGCGGCGTCGAGAGATCGATGCCGACGCCCATCGTGCCCGCACGAACGGACACCCCGACCGTCTGGGCCGATGCCGAGGAGGCGAGAACACACGCGAGGAGAACAATCCGTCGCACAGGAAAGGGGGCAACGATGGCGTGAGCCGCACAACGAGGGTAGCGTATCGGACGCCTCCGCGATGGTCCTAAGCGTGTGGGACGCCTGATGGATAGACGAGTCTGGGATGTCCCGCTGGCGAGACGCCCCAGCTCAGGTATCGCGTAGCCCCGCTGGCGATCGGTGCCTCGCGTTGCCCGGGAGGAAGCACCCGCGGTGTCCCTGTCTGCCGATGCGGCAAGTGGGGGGCAGTCCTCCCCGAGTCGGTGGCTCCGCTCGGTGGCGGCTCGGCACTCGGCCGCTGGCTAGTCCGCGGGACCCGTGCGCGCCAGCCTCACCTCTTGCCGGTAGCTCATGCCGAACGTGCCTCCCCCGTGTCCTCTCTCGACGTAGAGCATCGTCAGAAGGTCGCCGTCGAGCGTCGCTGTCGCGACGTAGCTGAAGTCGGTCTGGACAAACCCGTTCTGGTTGGACAAGCCGATTCCGTCGAACACGAGGCGCAACTCGATTGCTGAGACGCCGCTGCCCACGGTCCCGTCCGGGTACGCCCTGAGCGCCCCGGCCTCCCCGAGCCGCTCGAACGGGCGGAACAGGGCCGCGAACGATGGCGGGCCGCTCGCTGCATCCTCAGTGATCGTCGTTCCGAACGGGCCGTCGACGGTCTGGACTGCGATCCGAAGCGTGCCCAGGTCACGGAGCCGCTCGTCACGGGTGACCGTCCCATCCGAGGCAAACTCCTGGGTCTCCACGACGTCGATGCGCCAGTCGCCCCGGTAGGGGCCGACCGGGTCGGATGCCACAGACGTGAAGAGGTCGCAGCCGCCAACTACAAGCGCGAGGGCGAATGGAACGAGCCGCGCGACGGCTGAGGGGACCGCCATCACGAGCCGAGGATGAGGACGAGGCCCACCGTGCCGCGGATGCCATCGTAGGTCTCGATCACAGGATCCCCGCCGACGAAGAGCGTACTGTTGAAGGAGTACACGTCTGAGTCGATCGACGGCCCCTGGCCGTAGTCCTCCTGGACGATCCCTATGTCTGCGGCTGGGCTCAAGACATTGAAGGGGTCGAGCCACTCGATCCGGCCATAGACGCCGACCGGCCCGAGCCGGAGGACAGATTTGAGGTGCGCTTGGAGTGTCATCGCCTCGAGCGTCCAAACACCGTTGAGCGGGCTGTCGTCGCCGTAGCTCACGGTCCCGTCGGCGTACTCTGTCGAGGCGCGAAGCTGGCCGTCGGTGTTGAACATGCCCAGCCCGCCGCCGACCTCCAACGGCCCGACCGGTACTAGAAGGCCGACATCGAACGTCCACGCGTGCCCGACGGTCTCGTAGCGGGTCGCGACGCCGCCCGGCAGCGTGAACGACGTCTCAGAGGTGAACGGCTGGAAGGCAACCTCGGCGGTGAGCGTCGCGACGTAGACCCCCACACCGACCCGGACCGAGCGGTCGAAATCGAGCGGTGGTAAAAACGGCTCGGAGCGCTCAGCCGCGACTCCCTGCGGGCCGAAGGTCGAGAACAGACGCTCGAGGTCAGGCCAGCCGAGTGTCGAGTAGGCCTCGGTGTCGACCAGCAGGTAGACGCCGCCGCGGTCCGCCCAGTCCTGTGCAGGAGCCGCTGGCGGCAGCGCGAGGGCGAGGAGAGAGGCGGCGAGGAAGATGCGACACATGGGCGCCTGGACGATGCTGGAGGATACGTCCCTGGCCGTGCGCGATGGCTCCATGCTCTGGCGACTTACCCCTCCCCGAGCTGGCGGCTCCGCTCGGTCGCTGCAGCGACGGTGTCGATGAACATCGACCGGAGCCCGTGTTTTTCCAGTTCAGCCACGGCCGAGATGGTCGTCCCTCCAGGTGTCGTGACCTGGTCGCGAAGGATGGCCGGGTGCTCGCCGGTCTCGATCGCCAGCCGGGCGGCGCCGAGGACCGTCTGCATCGAGAGCCGCCGCGCGGTGGAGCGGGGGAGGCCCTGCCGCACGCCCGCGTCGGTCAGCGCCTCGATCACCATGAACACGTAGGCAGGCCCGCTGCCGGACAGACCGGTCACAGCGTCCATCAGGTGCTCCGGAACCGTCTCGACGACGTGGCCCACGGCGAGGAAGATCCCGCGCGCCAGGACGATGTGGTCTTCTGTGGCGTGCACACCTGGAGCGATCGCCGTCGCGCCCTCGTCGACGAGGGCCGGGGTGTTGGGCATCGCGCGGACGACGGGAAGGTCGGCGCCGAGAGCATCGGCGAGGGCAGCCGTCGTTGTGCCTGCCAGCGTCGAGAGCACGAGGGTACCTGGCTGGATGTGATCTCGAACCTCAGCGAACAGCCCCGTCGCGTTCTGGGGCTTAACGGCTACAATCAGAACCGTCGCATCGCGAACGGCTGCCGCGTTGTCGTCCGTGACGCGGATGCCCTCAAAGCGCTCCGCCAGCTGGGCTCGCCCCACGTCGCTCCGACGAGTCGCCGTGATGCGGTTCGAGGGGAGGTCGCCGCCTCGGAGGAGGCCGCCGATCAACGCTCGACCGATGTTGCCGGCGCCGAGGACGGCGAGGGTTTGATCATGGAGCATGGCTGCGTGCAGAGTCCAGATCGAGAAGTTCGGAACGGACGCCCTCTCCCAGCAGCTTCGCACACGGACGCGAAGACACCGAACGGCCTGCTGGCGGAGCCGGGGCGCTACGCGATCAGCCCCTCGACGACGCCCCGGTCGTCGATCACGGAGTCGGCGCCGTCGCCGGAGGGTCCCTGCTGGCGCTCGGTGTCCTCGCCAGCCGGATCGGAGGCGAGCGCCAGCGGGCCGAGGTCGAACAGACACGCCGCCCACGTCAGGCCCGCGCCGAAGCCGACGAACGCGAGCGTGTCGCCCGCCTTGGCGCGGCCGTCGTCGAGGGCCTCACTCAGGGCGATGGGGATCGTCGCCGCCGACGTGTTGCCGTACTCGGCGACGTTCATCACCACCTTCTCCGGGGGCAGGCCAAACTGCTTCGCCGCGTACTCGATGATGCGCGCGTTGGCCTGGTGCGGGATGAACAGGTCGATGTCGTCGACGGTCACGCCGGCCTTCTCCATCACGCGCTGGAGAGACTCGCCCATGGTACGCGTGGCGAACTTGAACACCGCGCGCCCATCCATCCGGAGGTAATGCACCCGGTTGTCGACCACGTCCTGAGAGACGGGAATCCGAGTCCCCGGGCTCGGGGCGATCAGCACATCCGCTTGGGATCCGTCGCTCCCGAGCTCGAACGACTGAACGCCGCACGGCCGGTCCGACGCTTGCAAGACGACAGCTCCCGCGCCGTCGCCGAACAAGACGCAGGTGGCCCGGTCGGTCATGTCCAGGTTCTTCGAGATCGTCTCGGCGCCGATCAAAAGCACTGTCTCATAGGCTCCCGTCTGGATGAACTGGTCGGCGGTGACGAGCCCATAGACGAAGCCCGTGCAGCCGACCATCAGGGACATCGCCCCCGCACGGGTACACCCCAGCTGGTGCTGCACGCGGCTTGACACAGGCGGCGTTAGCTCGTCGGGGCTCGATGTCGCGACCAGCACGAGGTCGACGTCCTCCGCTGCGACTCCAGCCCTCTCCAGTGCCATGCGACCCGCCTCGATGCAGAGGTCGCTCGTTGCCTGGTCCTCGCTCACAAAGTGGCGCCGCTCGATGCCCGAGCGCGACTTGATCCACTCGTCCGACGTGTCGACGATCTCCGCGAGGTCGTCATTGGTGACGACGCGGTCCGGGGCGTAGTGACCCCACCCGACGAGAGAA